>JAUWHU010000027.1 GCA_030605705.1 Thermoflexia bacterium
GCTCCTCGACACTGAAGCCGTAATCCCGCAGCAGGAACGATGCCTGGTAGAGTCGCTGCTGGCGTTGGGCCGGCGTGGGCAGGTGTTCTGCCCACGGGGTATCCGACACCGGCCGGAAAGGGCTGAAGTAGGCGCGCGCCAACCCCAGGTGACGGTGCAGATATTCCGTGGTGTGCAGCAGTTCCACGTCGCTTTCCCCCGCGGCCCCGACGACGAATTGGGTGCTCATGCTGGGGATATGCCCAGTCCGCTCCAGGCGCAGCTCCTGAACCCAGCGCAATCGCCGCAGCAGCTCTTCCTCGAAGCACTTGTGGGGCGCCAACTCGGCCAGCCGGCGCGCATTGGGCGCTTCTAAGTTGACCGAGACGCGATCCGCCAAAGCCAGACTCGCTGCGATTTGCTCCCGCTCCGCGCCGGGCATGATCTTCAGGTGCAGGTAGCCCCGGAAATGGTAACGTTGTCGCAGGATTTCAGCCGTCGCTAAGATGCGGTCCTGCGTGCGCGGGCCGCCGCCGGACACTCCCGAGCTCAAGAAGACACCTTTGACCAGGCCGTGATTGTGGAGTTGCATGAAGAGGCGGGCCAGCTCATCGGGGGTGAAGGTGGCGCGGCGGAAATCGCGCCCCGCGCGGAAGGGACAATAAGCGCAGTCGCGCTCGCAGGCCGAGGAGAGGAGCGTCTTGAGCAGAGGGATGCGGCCCTGTGGCGTGGCGGCGGCGTAGATGCAGTCAATCAGATCGGCGGGGACGCGCGGCTGTGGCAGGGGAGCTCCCAGCGGTCCGACATCTTCCGCCGCTTCGTAGCGGGTAGCGCTTCCCAGGAGTTGCAATTTTTGCCAGGATTCCATGACTCCCTCCTGAGAAGATTATAAGCACAAATGTTCTATTTGTCAACCGTCCCGCGCCTCGGGGGTGCGGTTCAGGATTGAGGCGAGATTTTACAATTACTCAGCAGAGTTGGCGGAGCAAGTCAAGCTCGCCAATCCGGGCCAGATTGATCAAAACGGAGGCATCGCTTACGACGTTCATAGCTGCTCTAATTCCTTCAGCGTCGCCAAATCTTCCTCGTAATCCGCTAGATCGTAATGAATTGGAATTCTCTTGTATCCTAAGAGCTGCTGAAATTCCCACACGGTCATCTCGGCCAGCTCCCGAGCCTTGCCGAAGGAGATTTTGCCTTGCTCGAACAAGTAGACGGCCAGCTCTCGCTTCAACGCCTGGGGGCCCATCCGGGTGACGTGGACAATTTCACGCGGAATCTCAATGGCAATAGTAGCAGACATTTTCACCTCCCGATTCTGATCCACTCGTATCATCTCAATATTCGGGGTAATTTTTACCCCGCTTCCCACCTGTATTTCACTTGCGGCCGGGCCGAGCTCCCCCAAATTATTGAGAAAAATACCGCACTAACGATTAACCGGACAATAATTGCCGCAAACGATCAAGGTCCACCCTCGACTTGCCCGCCGACGCATAGGCAACAGTCGCTGCCACAGACTTCTCCGCCAGGGCCTGAACAGTAGCCACAGGCTGAGTCGTCAGGTCCATTTCAGCCAACACGTCGTCCAACGCCGTCTCAATGAGACCCAGCGCTCGACGCAGGCAGCTATCTACCTCCAACAAATCCCTATTTGAGAGCGCGCCCACACAATGCACTATCAATGTCGGCTCAATAGCAGCAACTTTGGGTCGGACATAAGAGGGTTTGAGCAACCCGGCATCTTCCCAATCGGTCAGCACATAGTCTATGGCCGGATCAACCTGGGATATCCGAGAGGAGACGTAGGCCAGCAAGAGTTCCGATCTACGTGTGTGGTAAATGTCGCTGCTCACAACTACGGCCGGCCGCGTCTTGGACGCAGAGAGGTCTGTGTAAGGAAACGGAATGAGCACCACGTCACCGCGTCGGAACGCCATATTGTTCTCTCCAGTTATCGTAGATGGCATCTTCAGCGTTGTCCCAATCCTTCTGGAATGCCGCCAAGCCCCTGGCCGACCAGTCTGTCTCCTCACTCAGTTCAC
>JAUWHU010000471.1 GCA_030605705.1 Thermoflexia bacterium
GCAACCGTCCGGCCCATGAGGATGCCGGAACTTGGTCTGGCTGCACAGGGATGTATCTCCAGCGGCCAGAACGCCAACAAGTTGGCGCTTCCACCATGAGTGTGAAACGTTTACTTACCCGATGATGCGTTTGGCGCGGGCTAGAGCGACTTGTAGTTCCAGGCGCGCATCTTCGACGGGCAGACCCTTTTCGCCCGCTTTGAGTACGCCGGGAGCCGGCGCAGGCACTTGAGGCAGCACTTTCTCGGCGGCCTGGCTGACCGCGCTCAAGGTGGCGACGGCTTCTTCCGCTTTGCTCTTGGCTGCCTGGGCTTCCGTCTCGGCGGCATTGCGCGCCTCGGTCGCCTGTTGCGCGCTGAGCGCAGCGCTCTGGGCCGTCGCTTCGGCGCTTTCGGCGCGCGCTTCGGTGCTGACTTTGTTGAAGTAGTAGCCGATGACGACGCCGAGCAGGGGGTTGATGATCAACAGCAGGTCCTTCACGTGCGCAAACTGGTCGGACGAGTCAACGTAACGCAGGGCTGTGATCAACATCACGACCGTGCCTAAGACGACGATCACGGCAATCGCCGCCGCCACGTATTCCCGAAAGTGACGCAGGTTAGATTTGGTGGTAACTGCTACGGATGGTTTTTCAGACATTTCAGCTCCTTTCATCTTATCCTTGCGAAGGTTTCAACCCTTCGCAAGGGTTAAGGGTTTACACCGGGCACGATGCGCGTGTCGCCGTCAGCGTACAGCGCGTAAAGCAGGCCCATCAGGTTATGGTGTTCGTAATAAAACTCCCGGCGCAAGTCCAGGAACACCTGACCCAAAGATTTGCCGGCCAAGAATTGATCGAAGAAGCGTTTGGCCCATTCGGCGGCGAACAACGCGGGCGTCTCACATTCGGTGCCGATGACGCCGCGCGCCCCTTTGGCCATAAAGTAGGGCACGAAGCCGTCGTAGAACAGCGGCGAGAGTTCCGCCGATTCGCAAGCGTTGATGAATACCAACGGTGCGCCCGGCAGCACCTTTCTGGTTGACGCAAACAGGTTCAGGTCTTCCAGTGTCAGACGCTGACCGCCGCTCAACACCAGCGTCGAGTCATCCGGCCCGCCAGCTTCGGCCAGTGATTTGGAGATGGCGTGGCAGTAGAAGTAGAGAATCTGGTCGGAGGTGGTGGTATCGGCCAAAGCCTGCGTCACCTCGTCCTTGCTCTCGCGCACGATCACCTGCACGTCGCCGCTTTGGTCGAGCTTGTCCCAATAGCTTCGCTGGTCGGCGATGAGCGGCCTCCCCATCTGCTGATCTATGTCGGCGTTGACGTTGAGGCTGACGGCCAGGCTGGGGCGGCTGTCAATCGTACCGTCAAGCGCGTGCATCTGGGGCTGGAGCGGGATGTGCTCAATGATGTGTTTGAGGCCCAGGAACAGCTCCGGGTTGATGTCCTCTGGATCGTACTCATCGGCCAGGTACAGGATGCCCCAGGGCAGCATGAACTGCTGGGAGAAAATCTGAATCTTGAGCATCTCTTTCTGGGCCATCGCGCGCAGTTTGTCGCCCAGGAGGTTGGCCTGCGCATCGGCGGCCGGGCTGTAGAAGATGCGTTGGTAGAGGCGGAAACCGGCTTTAGCCAGACGCTGCAGCGCTTCCTGGTTGACCTGGGACGGGATGTCTATCCCCGCCTGGTAGATGCAGGTCAGGCTGGGACTGACCTGCAGGTGGACGATTTCCAGCAGCTCCTGGCGCACTTGAGCGATCAGCTGGTCGAGTTCTGGCAAGGTGAGGGGCAGGGTAGCCATCGCGCCCACCGCGCCGGTCATGATGATCTGGAAACCCGTGCCGGTGTTTTGGATTATCAGGTTCACGTCCCGTGGTTGGACGACGAAGGCGGCATCCAATGTACGGCCCAACGTCTCGGCGGCGAGCACGCCTGTCTGGCCGGCGGCCCCGGTGTGAAGTTTGAGCGTGAGGATCTGGATGAAGTTGCCGTCCTTGAGGAAGATGGCGTTGAGCACCCCCTCGCCCTCGTGCTGCGGTTCGATGTCGAAGCGGGCTTTGCCTTTGGATTTGCCGGTGCGCGGCACGCGGAGATTCTGCGGCTCGGTGTAGATTTCGAAGTCGTCGCTCTGGAGATGGACGGTCAACGTCACCAGTTGCTCGTCGGGCCTGAAGTGGTAATCGAATCCGGCTGCTCCTACGGCTACGTCGCGCAGTTCGGTATCCACATCGAAGGCCAGCGTGTAGACCTCGCCCAGCTGCAGCGGCTCATGCTTATCGTGATCCTCAATCTCGGCGTTGATCCAACGTTTTTCCGGTTCGACCTCAAGCGGTGGTGGTGGTTCTTCACCTGCGTCTTCGGCCCGCAGCACGCCGAGGTCAATTGCTGCATCCGTTCCTTCGCCCATTAACATGGCGAAGCCTTTTTCACCCAGGCACAGCTCCTCAAAAGGCTCCGGGGATTGGTTCAACCAATCCAGATCCACGCCCATCAGCACATCGCGCTGTGTTTCCGCCAGCAGCCCGGCTACCTGACCGCCGTCCAGGACCACGAGTCGTTTGCCGGGTGTTTTTCTGGCGCGACGTTGAGCCTCTCTCGTGCTCATAGTCGCTCGTTCGACCGCGTCCGCAGCCAGGGGGGCAAGCAGATTGGGCACATCGGCCAGGGCGGCGTTCAACATCCCTTGCCACAGCGTCTCGCTCTCTTTTTGCAATGCCTGGATGAGTTCGCTCAATCGCAGGATGGCGTATTGACCGTTGTCCAGACAGACGACAATGTAAATCCACTTGTTGCCGGTGGCGTCCACTCGGTCGCGCACCTCTTCCACCGTCGTCCGCTCGTCCACCACAATGAAATCGCGATCGAGTGCGCTGGTAGCGATAGGCATAGTTTCCTCCTCCCGCAAAAGGTACGCTTTGACTGGTTGCTCGTGCTCGTTGATAATAGTATATCATCACTGAGCAAAAAAAGCAAAAACGTTTGGGACCGTGCAATTAATATCTTACCAGTGACATTCTTGTACATTGAGCAAGAATTTCACCACGGAGGGCACGGAGCGCAGTGTGGGCAGGCAGTGCCCACAACACAGAGTTCTGGATTTACTGTTTTCTTCTCCTTGTTATGTGTACTGCCTGCCCATACTGCGTCTGTGGTGAAGTCGCCACTACGACTTCCATATCTTACGATTTTGGGGTAATTATTTCTCTGGAATAGCCTAACCCTGTGACTCCAGGGCTTTCTCAACGTTACCGGCGGTCACACGCTGCGTGCGGCCTGCCTGGACGTCGGTTTCCCCCTTGCGGATACGGTTCTGCCATTCCTCCGACCAGAAATAACTCTGATCAGGGTCCTGACGTAGCTGATCCAGCAACGTTTCGATGCGGCGAAAGGTGTCATAACTTATCAGCACTTCTTGGGCTTGCTTGTTTTGATCGTAGAAAATCTTTGCTTCCGACAGTTGAATATTCAACATAGCACACCTCACCTGTTATCGGGCACAAAGTTATGTTCAATCGAATTGTACCATACTTGAAAGGAAAAAGTCAATAGGCTGGGGGCGGCTCCCGTGTTGTACGACGTGGATAGCGGTGGCCCGGTGTGGAGCGAGACTCAGGCCAATGCGCCTCTCACGGCGCGCCGCGCCAGTCGTAGACGAGCGCCAATAGCCGGCCATCCGGCGCGCGCAGCTCGGTCACTTCACCGCCGGGGTAGGTCTGGCTGATTTGCTCCAGCTCTCCCCGCCGCTCGGGGACGAGGACGAAGCGCGCCGGCGAGGGGACATTCTGGGGCAGCGTGCCGGACAGTACATCAACACCGTGCTGATCCCGTAGTAGGAAAGCCAGCGTGCCGAACTCCCAGTAGAGGTAGGGTTCGCCTAAGAAATAGCTGGTGCTCCCCGGCAGCGGCTGCTCCAGGGCGAAACGGGCGAAGTCCGTCGCTATCTCCGCCGTGGGATTGCCATAAGTCCGGCGTGGGGTGTAGATCACGAAGTAGAAACTCAGGTTCAGGATGCAGGCCGCCGCCAGCAACGCTAAAGTGATCTGTTGCACCGGTCGCCGGTGACGCGGCATTGCTTCCCACAGCGCTGTTACACCCCAGGCGATCAACAACGCTGCCGCCGGCACTAAGGATAACCCCCGCTGGCTGCTGGGCGGGTTCTCGGTCAGGCCCCAGGCCATCAATAGCGTGGAGCAGAACCAGAGCAGGGTGAAGCCACGGGAGGGCCAGCGCCAGCGCAGCGCGGCGGCGATCAGCCCCACCAGTAGAAACGCCCCCAGGATGAAATCCAATAGGGGAATCTCCGGCCGGTACCAGAAGGTCGGGTCCGGCGTCAGGTGAAAGGCCGTGACGGCTTTCCAGAGTTGCTGGAGCAGCAATGCTCCGGCGCTTTTCCCTGTTGCTGCTATTTCTCGATTTAGCCACCCTGAGGCAAAGATGCTGACGGCATTGTAGCGCGCGGTCAAATCAGAGGGGTGGAGCGTGTACCACGCCAGGAGGGGGAATGTGACCACCAACCAGCCGCCGGCCAAAGTCCACAAGCCACGCCGGCGCCGGGCGACGAAGCGCGGTTCCGCCAGGGCGCGCCAGAGCAGCCACAGCGCCACGAGCGCGGTGACCCAGCGCGCGCCAAAGTACAGGTACCAACCCAGGCCCATCACCATCCCGCCGAGTCCCCATTCCACCGGGGTGGAGTCCTCGGAGGAGGCGCGCCGGTGCAGGGCGCGCCAGAGCAGCCAGAAGACCAGCGTCCCGATCAGCGGGTCGGCGATCTGGTTGGACGCCAGGCGGCTAAAGTGGATGTGGTAAGCGGAGAACGCTACGACCGTCGCCGCTAACGGGCCGACCTTGCGTCCTCCGATCTCGCGCCCCAGGAGCCAGGTGGTCAGGACCGTCAGGTCGCCGACGAGGGCCGACAAAGCTCTCATGCCGGCGATCCCCGTACCGAAAATGTGCATCGCCAGGCCGTAGGCCATGAAGGAGAGCGTGGGGACGGAGTACCAGCCGGTAGCAAAGGGGTTTCCGAGGGGCCGTTCCACCAGGCGTAACCCGGCCAGGGCTTGCGTGCCCTCATCTCCCCCTACGTTGGCCGGAATGTGTCCCAACGCGATTGCGCGCACTCCCAGCGCCGCCACGAGTAGGCCCAGTAATGCCATCCACTCTCGCCGGGAGAGATCTGGCTTTTGCCATTTCCCGCGCAGCGGCATAAAAAGCGCCACGACGAAAGTCGCCAGGGCCAGGAGCCAGAGTAGAAACAGTGCCGTGAAATCGCTGTCGGCGGGACGGCTGCGCGACGCAAGTCCCACGCTCAATGAGAGCAGGAGCGCTACCCACCGGAGCCAACGGTGTATTGGAACCTGTCCTGGGGCGCTGAGCCATCGCGCAGAGGGCGTTCTCCGGGGATAAAAAGTACGGCCCAGCAGGATT
>JAUWHU010000332.1 GCA_030605705.1 Thermoflexia bacterium
GCCTTCCACGTAGTTTTTGATGCCCCAATCGAACGCGCCAATGGGCTGGCCTTGAGCATTGACTGTGGCGTGCAGCAGCTGCCCGGTGAAGAGGTCGCGCAGGGTAGTGTGCGTGGGGTTGCCGAAGAAATTGGGCACTAAGAAGGTCAAAATCCGCCGTTTGGGGTAAGCCCAGCTCAACACCTGCTCCAACGTCACCGCGCCCTGCCGGAAGCTGGTGCGTACCACCTCGTAGAGAGGGATGTACTGCACCGCGCCTAATCCCAATCCCAGCACCACCATGAGCAGGAGACCCGCCGCCGGGCTGAGCACCTCGGCCCGCCATTGCGCGCGCGGCGTGGTGAGTGCGGTGTAGCTCAATCGCCAGGCCGCGAAAGCCGCCAGCACCAGCAATGTGAAGTAGGTAATCTCGGCGTGACCGGCCAACATCTGCAGACCCAGGGCGACCGCGCCCAACATTGCCCAGGGCAGCGTGCTCTGGCCTCGTTTGAGGAAAGATCGCCGTTGAATCGTCAGCTCCGTCAGGGCCAGGAGCAACGGCAGCCACGAGGCCGCCGCCACGATCATGGGATGGACGACCGAGACGACGAGGAATCCGCTGAACTGGAAGGTGATCCCCGCCAGGAAAGCGCCCAGGCGACGCGCGCCCAACGCCCTGCCGAGGAGGTACATCCAGACGCCCGCCAGCCCCAGCTGCAAAGCGATGAAAATCCCATAGGCGCGGGGTAGGGGGAACAGGTGGAAGACGAGGCTCAATGGATAGAGCGCAGAATGTTGCCCGTTGGCGAAGAAGGGGTGTCCGGCGAACAGAAACGGGTCCCAGAGGGGCAAATCTCCCGCGCGTACCGACTCGACGATGAACCGCTGCCAGAGGTAGTTTTCCAGGACCAGATCGGCCAGCAGGGGATTGTGAGGACGCTCAATGCCGGGGGGCGGCGCAGCCGACCGGAAAGGCTCGGACGTGTAGAGAGCATCGGCGGGCAAGAGCGTGTTCCGCCCCAGCGTGACGGGTGCGAAGATCAACAGCGGCAGCAGCAGAAGTATCACGTAGGGCAAGGCGCGCCGGAAAATGTGGGTCTGTGGCTGGCTGGACGCAGAAACCGGCAGTTGATTCATGGTATTTACTCCGAAAATAAGTTAGTGATTGGGGAAGAGTGAGGAGTTAGGAATGAGGAGTGAGGAGTTGGGAGTGAGGAATGAGGAGTTAGGAGGAAACGTGGTGCGTCGCCATTCTCCATTCTCCATTCTCCATTCTCTACTCTCCATTCTCTGCTCTCTACTCTCCATTCTTCATTCTCTATTCTCTACTCTTCACTCTCCACTCTCCCCTCTCTATCTCTATCTCTCCCCTCTCTATCTTCTTCTCTCTCTATCTGCCGGCGTGAGGCGATGATGCCGGTGGAGGACGTCCCAGACCCGCACTGCGGCCTCGAATTTCACGGGCAGGGTCATTTTGGACTCGCCTACCTGCCGGTCGGGGAAGAAAATGGGGAGCTCCGTAATCGTGTATCCCAGCCGCCAAGCCACGTAGGTCATCTCAATCTGGAAGACGTAGCCCTGGGAGAGAATGCGTTCCAACCTTAGCCCCTGGAGGGTTTCCCGGCGCCAGGCGCGGAAACCGGCAGTGACATCGCGCACGCCGCGCAATCCCAGGATGGCGCGGGCGTAAAAATTGGCCCAGGCGGAGAGCAACTTACGGTTCACGCCCCAGCGAGAGTCCACGCTACCGCCTGGGACGTACCGTGAGCCGATGACCAGGTCCGCCTCCGCCAGCCCGGCGAGCAGCCGGGGCACGTCGGCCGGTTGGTGCGAGAAATCACAATCCATTTGCACCACCGCCGTCGCTCCCCGCTCCAGCACAGCGCGGAAGCCGGCGACGTAGGCCCGGCCCAGGCCACGCTGTCCCCGGCGGTGCAGGACAGCGATCCGTTCCGGAAAACGCTGAGCCTGCTCCTCGGCCAACTCGCCGGTGCCGTCCGGGGAATCGTCATCTACGAAAAGCAGGTGCAGCCCGGGCGACTGCAGCGCCATGATGGCTGCGGCCATCGCCGGGAGGTTTCCGGCCTCGTTGTAGGTGGGGATGACCACCCAGACGGCCTGAGTGGTTTTTAGGGGCGCGGAGTGATTTTTCAGAGGCGCCATAACACCTGATCCTTCCTTCCTGAACCACAGAAAAAAACAGGCCCAGGGGGATGGCCCTCCTGGTCCTGTTGCTGTAACAGATGGCTAAGCCATTGTTTTGGGAAATAAGGCGTCGTGCAATTGGTCAAGGTCGCACGCCGGAGGGATGTGTTCCGCCGTGATATAACTCAAGCGGAAGCCGATCTTGGGCAATGGCAAATCGTCATCGTGAGTGCCGCTCTTCCAATCTTGGTGAGGATAGAAAAAAGAGATCGCCTCGTCCAGGCGTTGGTGAAGTCGCCCCATAGCCAGATACCGCTTTGCCTCCGTCACGACCATCAGGAATTTGTAGGTGCTTAGCTGGCCGACAAAGGGGTCATGGCGCATGGTCTCCGGGGCTGTATTGCGGAGGATAAGCGCCACGGCACGCAGCACATCGTCGTGGGTCACAAACCCGTAGACATCGCCGAAGGCTTTCATCTCCTGGAGACTCAGGCCGACCACGGAGAGCTCGGAGTGTTGTTTGACCCGTTCCAGCTGCTCCTGGATCAAGGTGGAGGTAGGGAGTCCGGTGATAGGGTGCAGGAGGGCTTCCGTGTCGCAGTGTCGCAAGATGTTTCGCACGCGATAACGTATTTCCTGGATGTCGAAGGGTTTGGTGAGGTAGTCAATCGCGCCGAGTTCCAGGCCGGTCAGACGATCCCGTCGCTCGCGTCGCTCGGTCAGGAAAATGATGGGGGTATGTTGGGTACGGCGCCGGGATCGTAGCCGCGTACAGACCTCGTACCCATCAATATCCGGGAGGTGGACATCCAGTAAGATCAGGTCCGGCGTGTTTTCCGCGGCGATGGTCAGAGCATCTTGTCCCCACGCGGCATGAGAGACCTCGTAGCCCAGCGAGGAAAAATAGGAAGTCAGCATATCTGCCGTGTTGGGATCATCCTCCACGACAAGAATGTGAAATGGAGTTTCTTTTTTGGCCGTGGATACCAACGTTTAAGCCTTTACCCTAAGGGTTCTTTGTAAATAGCGTATGTACAGGTCTCGTCACCCATGCCGATGCAGCTGATCTCATCCACGCGGAAGGTGCGCCCGCCGCTCACCCAGCGCAGGGCTTCTTCGATGATACCCGCACCGATGAAGCAAATCGGATGATCAACGTGCCGTTGCCAGCACATCGAACAGCGGGCGATGGTGTAGTGGTAACAATCGCCGCCGGGGTCCTTCACATAAGAGGTCTGGTCGCTCAGGCCATCAAATACCTTGGCGATAGCGGGCAAGCCGGCCCTGATCTTGGCCGGGAGGGGGAGGATTTTGAAAGCCAGGTCGCTGGCGCCGACCAGTGCCCCGAAATTTGCCAGACCTTCAGCGAAGAGCACCCGTCCCAGACGCAGCTGTAAACCTCGGCCGCCACGTGGCCCGTACATTTCTTCCAGGGCCTGATTGAGTGCTGCCATGTAAGCGAAGTCAAACTCACCTTTGTTCATGTCGTCCGGAGGCGGGTTTTCAATCCAATGGGAAAGTCCTCCCATATTGAGGATTGCATTTAGACCGTTATGTCCCATGATCTCCTCAATACCGTTCAGGAGGATCAGGGCAAAGCGATTGGGGTAGTAAAGTCCACTTGGTTCGGGATGTATAGCCACCGTGGGCCTCCTTTACAGAATGCTCTCGAACTCTTCGGCTGCCCGGCGCATATCCAGGAAAAGCAATCCTAGCTTCGCCTGCTGCCGTGCCAACACCGTGAGCACGGCCTCTTCGCCGATAGCGCGGAGAATCACGTACCCCTTTTCCCCTTTCACGTAGACTTCATCCAGGAGGCCACGTCCCAGCTCGCTGGCAATACGTTCACCCAACGAAAGCATGGCGGCGGACATTGCCGAGACGCGATCTTCTTCAACGCCTTGTGGCAGAGAAGAAGCGATCGGCAAGCCGTCCACGCTGACGATAGCCGCCGCTTCGATGTCGGGGCTGCTGACTTGCAGATCCCGGAGACGTTCTATCATTCGTTCAACACGAGGTTGTCTACTTACCATGTCACGTATCCTCCAGTTTGGGGTTGATGTCTTAATCTAAATCTTACCACCGAATTAGATTTAATGCAAGTTGTCAAGTTGTAAAGAGATTACCACAGGAATGCAGCCTTGTCAAGAAGCGAAAAAATCAAGAATCAAGAATTGAGAATCAAGAATCAGAAGTCGAGCGCGCGTGAGGCATTACTACAAGCGGGGTATCTACCCTGACAACGCTCGGGCTGACGTGGCCCAGCAAAGCCACAACACCCACCGCTGGGGGAGTAGTCGCTGAAACGCTGGGACGCTATGACGCTGATACGCCCCCAGTGTTCCTTAAAAAACAGCTCTTGAGACCTATCTGATAGTTTTTGAGAGATACTTCGTGCTATGATGAGCGGGCAAATTGAGAAAAACCATGTCAGAAAATCAAACATCGCGTATACCGGGTTTCTATAAGCTGCCGCCGCATGAGAGGCTGGCGTTCATTGCTCGACAGGCCGGCCTTACTGCAGAGGAACAGGCGCGGCTTGCCGGGGCCTTGGGCCTGGAGCGCGCCGATCAGATGATCGAGAACGTCGTGGGGGTACTCAGCCTGCCTTTAGGCATCGCCACCAACTTTATCGTCAATGGGCGAGCGGTGTTGGTGCCGATGGTCATCGAGGAGCCTTCCGTCGTGGCCGGCGCGTCGTTAGCGGCGAAGCTGGCACGGGCCGGCGGTGGCTTCGTCGCCTCCAGCGATGACCCGGTGATGATCGGCCAGCTCCAAATTGTGGATTGCCCCGATCCGTGGGTCGCCCGCGTGGATTTGCTGGCCGCCAGCGAGGAGTTGCTCGCGCTCGCCAGTGAAGTTGACCCGGTGCTGCGGTGCCTGGGCGGGGGCGCGCGTGGCCTGGCGGCGCGCGTCCTGGAACACACGCCCACCGGCCCCATGCTCATCGTCCACCTGCACTACGATGTGCGCGACGCTATGGGCGCGAACGCCGTCAACACCGCCTGCGAACGGCTGGCTCCGCTCTTGGAGAGGATCACCGGCGGCAGGGTCTTCCTACGTATCTTGAGCAACCTGGCGGATCGCCGGTTGGCGCGGGCGCGGGTGGTCATCCCCGAAAGCGAGCTGGCCTTCGGTAATTACACCGGCGCGGATGTGGCACAGGGCATTGAGCGGGCCTGGGCCTTCGCTTCAGTAGACCCCTACCGGGCCGCGACCCACAACAACGGCATCATGAACGGCGTGGACGCCGTGGTGCTCGCCACCGGCAACGATTGGCGCGCCATCGAAGCGGGAGCGCACGCTTACGCTGCCCGCGATGGGCGTTACACCAGCCTTTCGACCTGGCGGCGTGACGGGCAGGGCAACTTAGCCGGCGCGCTGGAGCTGCCGCTGGCGTTGGGCATCGTCGGAGGCGCGACGCGCGTGCAGCCGGTGGCCGGTGTCGCCCTGAAGCTCTTAGGCGTCCAGACAGCGCAGGAACTGGCGGAGATCGTCGTGAGTGTGGGGCTGGCACAGAATTTGGCCGCCCTGCGGGCTTTGGCGACGGAAGGCATCCAACACGGGCACATGCGGTTGCATGCCCGGCAGGTCGCCATCGCGGCGGGGGCTACGTTCGTGTCCGACCCGAGCTGAAAGTACTAACCCTGGTTTATTAAGGCATTTAACAATCAAATCCTGGTACTAAAAACAAGAATTTTACCACAGAGAAC
>JAUWHU010000475.1 GCA_030605705.1 Thermoflexia bacterium
ATGGCAAATGGCAAATACAGACCAGTTGAAATCTCCGTGTTGTGGGCACTGCCTGCCCACACTACGCTCCGTGGTAAATTTTTCACCACAGATTACACAGATTGCACTGATTTTTTAACTTTTTTCGCGTTAATTAGCGCAATTCGCGGTTGATTTTGGCTTGACCATGCGAAACCCTAAAGAACCAATTTTTATAGTTCAAGGTTGACTATCTCAATGTGATAATTAGTCATCCAGGGATCATAGGGGGAGGAACAAGACATGTTTCAAACGTTTGAGGAGGCTCTGGCCTTTATCCAGCGTGAATCCATCGCCATGGTGGACCTCAAATTCTGTGATTTGTGGGGGCGCTGGCATCACGTAACCCTGCCGGTCAGCCAATTTGTGCCCCGGTTGATGGATAACGGTGTGGGGTTTGACGGTTCCAGCGTCGGTTTCAAATCTGTGAGCGCGGGCGATATGGTGATGGTGCCGGACCTGGGAACCGGCTTTGTTGATCCTTTCTGGGAAGCCCCCACCTTAAGTTTCATCTGCGTCACCCTGGAGGCGGACACCCGCCAGATCTTCCCCTATGATCCCCGCAACATCGCCCTGCGCGCGGAACAATACCTGAACGCGACGGGGGTGGCCGATACGAGCCTCTGGGGGCCGGAGTTTGAGTTCTACATTTTCGATGCCGTCTCGTACCAGAATGGGGTGAACACGGCTGCTTACCGCGTGGACTCGGTAGAGGCCGACTGGAATAGCCAGCAAATGGGGAGCGGATTCACCATTTCGCGTCACGGTGGCTATCACGCCATCCCGCCGCAGGATCATCTCTTTAACTTGCGGACTCGCGTCAGCATGACGCTGGAGGCGATGGGCATCCAGGTCAAATATCATCACCACGAGGTGGGCGGGCCTGGGCAATGCGAGATCGAAATCCCCATGTTGCCATTCCTCAAGGCCGCCGACGCGGTGCTGCTCATCAAGTACGTCACCCGCATGACGGCTTTCGACCTGGGCATGACAGCGACTTTCATGCCCAAACCTCTCTACGGCGAAGCCGGTTCGGGGATGCACTTCCACCAGTACATTTGGAAAGATGGCGTGAATCTCTGCTATGACGCCGAGGGCTATGGCTGCATGAGCGACATCGCCCGTTACTACATCGGCGGTCTGCTCGCCCACGGCGGCGCGGTGATGGCCTTCACCAATCCCAGCACCAACTCTTACCGTCGCCTGATCCCCGGCTACGAAGCGCCTGTCAGTGCGGTCTTCTCGCTGGCGAACCGCAGCGCGGCCATTCGTATCCCCAAGTACGCCAACCAGCCCCACAGCGCCCGCTTCGAGTTCCGACCGCCCGACGCGACGTCAAATCCCTATCTGGCGATAGCGGCGCAGCTGCTGGCGGGCATTGACGGCATCCTCAAGCAGCTTGATCCGACCGAGTTGGGCTATGGCCCTGTGGACGAGGACATTTTCACCTGGCCGGCGGAGAAACGCGCACAGATCAAGGCCCTGCCCACCTCCTTGCCGATGGCGATGGAGGCCCTGGCGGCCGACCACGATTTCTTGCTGGCGGGCGATGTCTTCAGCGAAGACCTGATCGAACGTTGGATCGCCCGCAAACGCGAGGAAGATCGCCAGGTCCGCAACCGCCCCCATCCCTACGAGATCGAACTGTACTACGATTTGTGAATCACCTAACCTGGACTAACCAGAACCAAAAAGGAAATTCACCACAGAGCGCAGTGTGGGCAGACAGTGCCCACAACACAGAGAAAGACAGAAAAAACTCTGCGCCCTCCGCGTTATGGGCACTGCCTGCCCATACTACGTCTGCGTTGAATTTCTTGTTCTTTATGCCATGATTTGAATGTTAAGACACTAATCACCTAATTATCAATCTTCCCAGGAGGAATTATGCCCATTAGATTTGGCACCGACGGCTGGCGTGCCGTCATCAGTGATACGTTTACTTTTGAGAATGTGCGGCTGGTCGCGCAAGCTATCGCGGACTACGTGTTGGAGAGCGCCGAGCGGGAGCAGCCGGAGGTCGTGGTGGGGTTCGATACCCGCTTCCTCTCCGACCGCTACGCGCGGGAGGTGGCCCGCGTGATGGCGGCAAACGGTATCGTGACCTATCTGACCCGCGCCGATGTGCCGACTCCGGTGGTTTCCTATTCCGTGGTGGATAAACAGGCAGAAGCCGGGGTGATGATCACCGCCAGCCACAATCCCCCACGCTACAACGGCATCAAACTCAAGGCGTCCTTTGGTGGCTCCCTGCTGCCGGAGCAGGCGTGCCGGGTCGAGGCGCAATTAGAGCGCGGTCAGCGCGAGGCCCGTGGCCCCAATCTGATGGATTACGGGCAGGCGTTGAAGCTGGATCTGATCCGCCTTTTTGACCCCGCCTGGGCTTACTACCAACACCTTTCCACTGTGTTGGATCTGGACGTGATCTCTACCTCCGAACTGCGGGTGGTAGCCGACGCGATGTACGGCTCGGGTCGGGGAGCGTTCCGCGACCTGTTGAGCCGTACCCGTTGCCATCTCCATGAGATCCGGGGGGAGATGAACCCCGGTTTCGGCGGGATTCACCCTGAGCCAATGGGGCAGTACCTCCAGGCCCTCGCTGCGGCCATTCAGACGCAGCACGCCGATGTGGGGCTGGCAACGGATGGCGATGCGGACCGCCTCGGCGCGATGGATGCGCGCGGAAACTTCGTGGACCCCCATCATATCTTCGCGTTGGCGTTGCGTTACCTGGTGGAGACACGCGGCTGGACGGGGGCGGTGGTCAAATCTGTTTCCACGACGCGGATGATCAACCGCCTGGCGGACCGTTACGGCCTGCCGTTGCACGAGACGCCGGTGGGATTCAACTACATCGCCGATGTCATGCTCAACGACGACGTGCTCATCGGCGGCGAGGAGTCCGGTGGTATTTCGATCAAGGGCCACATCCCAGAGGGCGACGGTATCCTAATGGGTATGTTGCTCCTGGAGATAATGGCGGCAACGCAGGCCCCGCTCCACGAGTTGGTGGAAAGTATCCAGCAGGAAGTAGGGCCGGCCCATTACGCTCGTCGTGACATTCCTCTCCTCCGTCCACTTCCTAAGCAGGAGATGGTCACCCGCCTGACCGAGCAGGCCCCGGCAACTCTGGCGGGCGAGGCGGTGGTCGAGGTGAGCACGTTGGACGGCGTCAAGTACATCTTAGCCGATGATGCCTGGTTGCTCATCCGCCCTTCGGGGACGGAGCCGGTGTTGCGGGTGTACGCCGAAGGGCGCACTCCCGCTGAAGTGGCCGCGCTCCTGGCCTACGGTGAGGAGATCGCCGGCGCGTAGCCTGCTCGCGGGCTGAGTGCAGTCTCACATTTTACACGACCTCCGAGGTTTTTGCCGTGATTGGTAGACCTCGGAGGTTTGCCCCGCTGGATAAATCCACATCTTTTGGCAAATTTTCTCTTTTTGTGCTATACTAAGTAAAGGTATGCTTTCTGCTCATGAGGGGGGGGGCTTTAGTCAGTTACCTCTATCCTGGGATTTACTGTTCCATCCTCTTTGTTCTACCTCGTGGTGTATCTGAGAAGCCCTGCGTTGCTATGTCCGGTCTCAGTACCGGACGGAGCTGCAAACTGCCATTTCCCTCCTCGGGAACTTGAACCAACACCACCGGACACAGCACCTGACAGGAAGCAAACCTATTGTGGTAACCGTGTATCCATTTAGTATTCTCGAAAGGAGCTCTGACGATGAACACACGACGAAAATTGCAAGTTTTCCTGGCCTCGGCCCTGGGGGGAGCGATACTGCTCCTGGCCCTGTGGCTATTCTCCTCCCCTGTGTTGCAGCCCGTAGTTGCCCACGAAATCGAGGGCGCTACACTTCAAACTCTGCCTCCGCCCTTTCTCAATTACGACGATGTGGCCGATGCCCCCTTCGACAATCCTCCTTCGCCTGTGGTGGATGGCCTCATCGCTCCCGGTGAGTATGCCGGCGCCGGTAAAGCCACTTTTCCCGGCTACGGTGGTGACGTGGAGGTCTTCTTCAAGCAGGATGGCGCTTCCCTGTACGTGGCCTTCGACTCGCCCGACACCACCCCCTACCCCTTCGTCTCCGGCAGTGGTGGTACCGGCCCCGCCTTCCAGATCTTCTTGGACACAAACAACAGCAAGGAGACCCTCCCTCAAGTCGGCGACTATCGCCTGACGGTGAACAAGGGGGGTAATCATGTGGAGAACCAGGGCGAAGGCGGTGGGTGGGGTGGCCCGAGCACCGGCAACTGGACCGCCGCCGTCTACACCGCCACCTGGGGCTGGCAGGCCGAGTTCGCCATATCCTTCACCAAACTAGGCATCACCCAGACTGGCCCTCTCACCATCGGATTTGGCGTGGCCGAGGTATGGACCCCCTCCTGGCCGAAGGACTGGTACTGGCCATCCGGCGGTAAATACCACGACCCCAGTTCCTGGGGCTACCTGGCCTCCTCCAGCGACTGGTCCACCTTCTAC
>JAUWHU010000605.1 GCA_030605705.1 Thermoflexia bacterium
CACTTCTGGCAGACCGAATACGACGCCTACCTGGTGGGTGTGCAATGGCCCGACGGCCACTTCGACGACGCCGGGAGCCTTGGCCCCTGGCAGCCTATGGCCACCTCCTGGGCAGTGATGATCCTCTCGCCGGGCCTCTACCGGCCGCTCCCGGTGCCCATCATCTCCCCCTTCCACTTCGGGGGCATCGGCGACGAGTGGAACGATGGCAAGGTGCGGTTCGACGCTTCGCTATCGCACCACACCGACCCCCACCGAGAGATCATCCTCTATGAGTGGGACTTTGGCGATGGCAGCACGGTGGTGACCACCCCCGATCCCATCATCACCCACACCTACCCGGCGCGAAACGTCTACGTGGCCGTGCTGACCGTGTGGGATGACGTCTACGACAGCGCCAGCAGGGCCACCCAGGTAAACATCACCGCCCCGGACTCCCCACCCGTGGCCGATCCAAACGGGCCGTACAGCGGCCAGCCCGGCGAGGAGATCATCCTGGACGGCTCTGGCTCCTACGACCCGGACGAATGGATGGGCGACGAGATAGTGCTGTACGAATGGGACATCGCCGGCGGCAGCCTCTACACGACGACCCAGCCCACTCTGCCTCACACCTGGCTCCACCCCGGCGTCTACTCCGTCATCCTGAGGGTGCAGGACCGCGGGGCCGACTACGGCCTCGACTCGCCCCAATGGAGCGATCCAGAGGCGACGGTGGCCATAATCGGACCGGTCACCGACCTGTCGCTCACCAAGTCCGACGCGCCCGACCCGGTGGTGGCCGGTGAGAGCCTGACCTACACCCTCGTCGTCGCCAACAATGGCCTGCTGAGTGCTACTAACGTGATCCTCACCGACACGCTGCCGCCCGGCGTGACCTTTGTCTGGGCCACGGCCGGCTGCACGGAGTCGGGCGGCGTCGTCACCTGTGGCCTGGGTGACCTGGATCCCGGCGCGGACGTGATGGTCACGATCGTCGTCACCCCCACGGAGCCGGGGACAATTGTCAACTTTGCCATCGTGGCAGCCGACGAGTGCGATTCCGATCCGACCGACAACGCGGCCAGCCAGTACACGGTCGTCACCGCCGCGCCGGTGCTTGACCCAATCGTGGTCAGCATCGCGCCGGACAGCGGCTTCAACGACGTGGCTACCGACGTCGCCATCGAGGGGAGCAACTTCCAGTCCGGGGCAACCGTTTCGCTGGACGGGAGCCCGCTCCAGACCATCATGTTCGTCAGCGACAACCTCTTGGGGGCGACGGTTCCGGCCGACCTGACGCCAGGCACCTATGACCTGACCGTCGTCAACCCAGACGCACGCAGCGGCATCCTGCTCAGCGCGTTCACCGTTCTGGCCCCGACGCCGCCCATCGTCGCCGATGTTGCCCCCTCTCAGGGTCCCAACGACACGCCGGTCACCGTTGACGTCTACGGCTCCAACTTCGCCCCTGGCCTGACGGCGACGTTGAGCCTCACTGACACGCAGGTGAACCTCGAGGGGTTGCTGTTCATTGACAGCACTCACCTGCGCGGCATCGTCCCCATCTACGTCACGCCCGGCGTCTACACGCTGACAGTCACCAACACGGACGGCCGCAGCGGCATACTCTCCAACGCCTACGAGGTGATTGAGGCCGTCCTCAACGACGACCTGTATGCCAACGATACCGACCTGTGGTTGAGGCCGTCAAGCGTCCGCCGGGGCGACACTTCCGCCCTCGGCCTGACCGTTCGCCGCCAGGGTGGGCAGGCGGATCTGACCAACGTGGCCGTGGACTTTTACGAGGGCAACCCCCTGGCCGGTGGCAACCTCATCGGCACGGACACGGCGCCGGTGCTGCCACCTTATGGCGCGGTCACGACGACGGTTTCCTGGACGCCTGCGGCAGCGGGCACCTACGTTCTCTACGCTGTCATTGACCCGGCCAACGCCGTCACGGAGGACAACGAGGCGAACAACGTCATCAGCCGCACGGTGACGGTGCTCCCGCCGGTGCCCGACGTCACGCCACCGCAGGTGATCTCCTTCACCATCAACGGTGGCGCAGCCAACACCAGCGGCCGGCAGGTCTACCTGAGCGCGACCGCCAGCGACGATCCTGGCGGCTCCGGCGTAGCGGGCCTGTTCTACATCGAGTACGAGTTCGTCCAGAGCGTCGCCGACTGGGTGCCGGTCGCCAGCAGCGGCTGGCTACCCTACGCCAGCGCCAGCACCGGCTATCCGTGGCTGCTCCAGCCCGGGGCGGGCGTGCGCTACCTGCAGGTCTGGGCGGCAGATGCGGCTGGCAACATCTCGCTTATGCCAGCCGCGCAGATGATCAACTACCTACCGCCGCTGGCGCACGTGGCGCAAGGGCAGATCCACATCTTCCGCCAGCGTTTGACCACCGGGCAAAGCCTGCAGGTGCGCCTGACCTCATTCAGCGGCGATGCCGACCTCTACGTCTGGGCGCCGGACGGTTCGCTCGTCGAATACAGTTGGGCCCATAACCCCGAAGTAATCGAGTTCACGGCCGGTATGAACGGCGTGTACCAGATCGAGGTCGAGGGCTGGACCCCTGCCGACTACCGGCTGGAGATCATCCCTCTCAGCGTCACGCAGGCGCAGGTAATGGGTATCTTGCATCCCACCGCCAGAGGACGGGGAACGCCGTATGTCATGCCCGCCGATACGCCCGGCGAGAATGTCGGTCTGCCGAGCGCACCGGTGACGGATTACCGCATCTTTCTGCCCCTCGTAATGCGCCAGAAGTAGGGGACCGTCTCCCCGGCGGTGTGAGCGAAAGGGCGGGCAGTCGCACGGCGACTGCCCGCCCTTTTCTGTGCATCGCCGTGAACAGGCGGTGCTGGATGTCCGGCCCGACCTAGACCTAGCCCCGGCTCTTCCAGGCCGGTGTCCGCGTTGAGCACTTCCTGTCCCATTCCCCATCGCGCTTTCGTGCTATAATTGACGCAGGAGACAACCCGTATGCTTTCGATCTGGCAATCCTACGTCCCCTATCATGTCGCCTGTGATTTGGTGTTGTATCCCCACGCCGACCCCGTCGGCCGCGAGCAGCGCTTTGAGGCCGTGGCGCTCTTTGCCGACGTCTCCGGCTTCACCGCTATCAGCGAGGCCCTCGTGGCCACAGGCAAGAGCGGAGCCGAGGAACTGACCACCATCTTCAACGCCTACTTTGAGCCGGTGATTGATCTCATCCAGTCCTACGGCGGCACAGCCAGCGGCTGGTTCAGCGCTACGCTGCCCTG
>JAUWHU010000207.1 GCA_030605705.1 Thermoflexia bacterium
ACTGGAAAACGCCAGGATGTTATTTCATGTATTTGCTCAATTGGGTCACCGAGAGCGTGTAGGCCAGAATCGCCAACGGCCCGGTACACAGACAGGCAAAACCACCGGTTGCAATATCCACCGGAATACCGATCAGCAGTCCCACGACGACCCACGCCACCAGAATGGCAATTCCGGTACCGGTCTCACCGGCGTAGATCCACCCCAGGCCGAGCAACAAAATCTCCAGGAGGTAGACAATGGATTTATCCTTGGCCGGTTGCCCGTAGGCTACCGGCGCATGAGATACCGGGGGCGGGATGTACACGTCGCCTGGCACGGGAGGAGCCTGCCATTGCGGTGGTTCGCTCATCAGACGTGTGGCCCCAATATTTCCTTCAGCCACCACGGTCAGCGCGGTATCACCCACACGGACAACGTCGCCGGGCTGAAGTGGGCGCGGCTCTTGCAGCCGGACGCGATTCACAAAAACGCCGTTGGTGCTACCCAGATCGGTGAGCACCAGCGTATCTCCGCGCTGTTCCAGCTGCGCGTGCTGGCGCGAGACTTGGCCATCGTGCAGCAGGAGAATATCACACCCTTCGCGTCCAATCGTCGTCACCGGGGCGGCGAGGGGATACTCAACTCCATTTTGTGCGATCAACTTGAACATCAAATCCTCCTCACTGATAAGTTACCTTCAGACAATAAGCCTGTTGGCTGGAACCACTGTAGGGGTAAATGCGGATGTAATACTTCCGTCCCGCCACGGGATTAAACTTCACACTTTCATCAATATTCCCCGACTGGTTGGAGTGCGCCACTTGATGGTATTGTTCATCGTAGTAATAGACATACAGATCATAATCGCAATTGGCCGGAATGTGACTCAGTAGAATCTGAACAGCACTGGTAGTCGAAGGAGTAAAGTAATAATAGTCATTCTGATCAGTCGCGTCCCAGATGTACGTCTCATAAACCTTCTCCGATGCCAGGGGTCCCCACGCTTGAGCCGGTGTGTCATTCGGCTCGTAGCTGTCGTACTGGTACCACCAGGCCCAGTGACGCATGACCAATGGCAAGTAAATATAGAAGCGGGGCTGCTTGACGATGACTTGAGTTTCTTCCACGGGCCAGGCACTTACGTTGCCCACATTGTCGGTTGTCTGAGCGGCGAAGGTGTAAGTTATATAATCGCCCGGCGTAAAGCCGAACGCGCCAGAGATGCCGGCCTGCTCCAACCCGCTATCCTGCCACTCTGTGTCAGTCGGCACGCGGCGGTAGAAGAGGCGGGTGCGGGCAATCCCACTCTGGCCATCCCCGGCCTGCCAGGCGACCGGAATGGGGGTCAGGTCCGGCCAGGCGGCCGGCGCTGTAACCGTCGCGGTGGGCGCGAGAGCATCTAATTGATAGGTGTAAGTTTGGATGCCGGTGTTTCCCACCCGATCATACACAGTCGCCGTGAGCACTCCGGACTCTGTGGAACCGCCCGGGATGGTGTAGCTGCCTGCAAAAGACGCGGGGGAGAGATCATCGCCGGGGGTGTTTCCGAAAGCCTGGGCGAAAGCGACCCTCTGTAGCCCGGACAACGCGTCGCCGGCTTGCCCGCGCACCTCAAATGCCTGCGCGACGCTCATGGTGTTCGTGTAATAGAGAGAAGTCCCGGTAACGTAGAGATCCGCACTGTCCTCGGCCATAACCGGAGCGTGGAGCATGGGAGCGACGACGTCGCGCACATAAGTTATGGGAACCACGGTCTGAAGAGTGTTAGTATTGGAAACAGTGTAAATCACGCCAGGATAGTCGCCGTCGCCGGTCCCCACGCTGTAGGCGACCACCGCATCCCAGAGAGGCATGGTCGAGGTCCAGGCGCGCTCCGGTTCCGCGAAGGCGGCCCCGGCGGTCAACGTCAACGCCGGTGTGCCGCTGATCTCGAAGGTGAGGGTGATGACGCCGGGCGCGGCGTTGTTGAAGTAGACGGTTTTGGGGATGCCATCACCGGGATGGGTGTCGGACATGGGGAAACTGGCGGTGACAGTGATGGCCTGGATGCGGGGATCGCTGCCGGCGCCCGCATTGCGCAGCGGCGCTGCCTGGGTACCCACACCGGCGGAAAATGCCAGGAGCAGAGCGAGCGACAGGGTAGCGCCGAGAATGGCCGTGATGATTTGAACCGGTTTTAGAACGTATGCGTCTGTTTTCATCTCAAAAACTCCTTGTCTTTGTAGTGGCGACTTCAGTTGCTTCGGCCTTATCT
>JAUWHU010000277.1 GCA_030605705.1 Thermoflexia bacterium
TCATCGCCGGCGCGGTGCTGTACCTGGTGGGCCTTTTCGGCGGATTGCACCTGCTGTCCATGCCGGAGTCCACCGTCATTCTGCTGTTGGCCGTGAGTGGCGGACTGCTCCTGATCACGACATTCAGCCTGCTTTTCTGAATTCTCCATTTTCTATTCACCATTCTCCATTCTTCAGTCTCTCTTCTCTCTATCTCTACTCTTCATTCTTTATTCTTTATTCTCGGAGGAACAATGTGGGATCAACTGGGACTCTTTTCCGGGCCTGAAAGCCCCTATTCCGTGAGCGAGATCACCGGCAAGATTCGCGCACTCCTGGAACAGGAAGTGTCTTTCCGGGATCTGTGGATCACAGGCGAGGTCTCTAACTTTTCCCGCGCCTCGTCAGGCCATATCTACTTCACGCTCAAGGATGCCGGCGCGCAGCTCGCGGGCGTGATCTGGCGGAGCCAGGCGCGCGCGCTCACCTATCTGCCCCGCTCCGGCGATCAGGTGGTCATGCACGGGCGCATCGGTCTCTACGAGGCGGGCGGACGCTACCAGCTCTACGCCGATTTCATTCAACCCGCCGGCCGGGGGACGCTCTCCCAGCAGCTCGAGCGGCTCAAGGCGCGCCTGGAGGCAGAGGGCCTCTTCGATCCGGCACGCAAGCGTCCGCTCCCCCCCTTTCCCCGGCGCATCGGTGTTGTCACCTCGCCGACGGCGGCGGCTCTCCGCGATGTGTTGAACATCCTGCGCCGGCGCTATCCTCAAGTGGAGGTGTTGCTCTCGCCGACGTTGGTGCAGGGAGAGACCGCGCCCGCACAGATCGTGAGGGCGCTGGCAGCCCTCAACGCCCGCGATGACGTGGACGTCATCCTGTTGGTGCGCGGTGGAGGCTCACTTGAAGATTTGTGGGCCTTCAACGACGAGCGGGTGGCGCGGGCGGTAGCCGCCTCGCGGCTCCCCGTGATCTCCGGCGTGGGACACGAGACGGACTTTTCGCTGGCCGATTTCGCCGCCGACGCGCGGGCGCCGACCCCCTCGGCGGCGGCGGAGCTCGCCACGCCGGAGCGGGGTGAGCTGCAGGCCAGGCTCGAGCAACAGCAAACGCGCCTGGAGCGCGCGTTGCAAGCGCGTCTGCAAGGGCTGCGCCGCTACCTCGAACAGGTGGAACGCGCGTTGCAGTACCTTTCGCCGGTGACCCGCTTGCGCGAGGCGCGCCAGCGAGTGGATGAGCTGGTGACGCGGAGCGATCACGCACTGCGCCGTGGTCTGGCTCTGGAACGGCAGCGCCTCGCGGGCCTGACCGCCCGTTTGGAATCGCTCAACCCTCACGCTGTCCTGCGGCGTGGCTACGCCATCGTCCGCGAGCGGGAAACGGGACAGGTGCTCACCTCGGCGCGGCAGACCCGGCCCGGTCTGGCGCTGTCGCTGCAGATGCAAGATGGAGACGTCCCCGTAGAGGTTGAAGGTTGAAAGTTGAAAGGCATAAGGACAAAAATCGCACTCACATTGCTCCCAGCCCCCGTCTCGGGGGCGTCCCCTGGGCAAGTTTCCTCGTCAACCCGCCCCCGGGGACGGGGGCTTAGAGCTTTTGGGAACATTTGAAATGAGGAGGAGAAACTCGTATGGTACGCCAGGCTATCCCTGTGGCTGAACTTTTGGTGAGACCTCACCAGCTCTGGAATGGGCAGTGGTTGCTACTGACGTCTGGAGATTTCACGGAGGGGCAATTCAACACGATGACTGTAGGGTGGGGGAGCATCGGGACAATGTGGGGGCGGCCGTTTGCGCGAGTCGTGGTGCGCCCAACCCGGTACACAATTCATGGAGCGCTACGACACCTTTACGCTCTGTGCGTTTGCGGAGAAATATCGCCAGGCTCTGCAGCTGCTGGGAACCAGGTCGGGGCGCGACGGGGATAAGATCGCCGAGGCGGGTTTGACGCCGCTTGCCTCTACGGTAATTAGCGCGCCGGGCTTCGCCGAGGCTGAACTCATCATTGAGTGCCGGAAGAGCTACTGGGATGACATGGACGCGACCCATTTCCTGGAATCGTTCATC
>JAUWHU010000374.1 GCA_030605705.1 Thermoflexia bacterium
CGGGCCGATGATCGGCCATTCGGGCAAGGGCGGCAGTGGGTCTCTCCCGGCGTAGGCGTACGCGGGCGTGGCTGCTCCAGCGACAATGAACACAATCAACAACAATCTCCATGCTTTCATAATTTTCCTCCGTTTAGATATGAGGGGGAGGTAGTAGCGACTCCAGTCGCTCTGAACGACTAAAGTCGTCACTACGGCCAGCAAACTACTCGTCCTCTTCGATGCCCCACCAGTACATATCGGCCAGCTTACGGTATTCTTGATGCAGGCGCACGTAACTCTCGTAGCGGTGCTCGCTGATGGCGCCAGCTTCTAATGCGGCCAAAACCGCACACCCAGGTTCAACAATGTGGCTGCAATCAGAGAAATTACAGTTGGAGACGTAAGGCGCAATATCGGGGAAGTAGGCATCTATCTCCTCCGGCTCCAGGTCGAAGTGGGCCAGGGCGCGGATGCCGGGCGTATCTGCGACCCAACCGCCCGCCGCCAACGGCAGCAGTTCCGCGACAACGGTGGTGTGCCGCCCCTTGCCCGTCGCATCGCTCACCGTTTTCACGCGCAGGCCCAATCTGGGCTGTAGAGCGTTGAGCAGACTGGTCTTGCCCACACCAGAGGGGCCGATCAGTGCGGAAATTTTCCCTTCCAGCTGCTCACGCAGCGCAGCCACGTTTTCGCCGGTCGTAGCGCTGGTGTAGAGCACCCGGTACCCGATCTGCTCGTAGATCTCAAAACAACGTCGGGCCTCGGCCACGCCGAGCAAATCCACCTTGTTGACGCAGATCACGACGGGGATGTCCTGGCGTTCGGCCCCGACCAGCAACCGATCCAGCAGCCGCAGCCGGGGTTCAGGTTGCACGCAGGCCAGAACGAAGACCACTTGGTCGGGGTTAGCGATGATCACCTGTTCTTTTTCGCGCAGGTATCCTCGGCGGTTCCAGCGACGAGAGCCGCGCCCGGAAGGAATGGGCTTAAGGCGGGTGAGCGCGCGCACGCGGGGCAAAACCTCCTCGATCACATAGCCGCCTTCAGGCAACCTCTGCCACCGCACCCGATCCCCTACTGCGACGAGGGTAATATCTAATCGTTTTTTCTTGAGACGCCCACGGACGCCGGCCACGATCTGTTCGCCATCAACCGTACGCAAAGTATAAAAACCGCTCTGCGATTTGATCACCATCCCTTCCTGTACTACTTCTCCCATCCACGTTCCTTTAAGACCTCGGAGGTCTAATAGACATTGTCGAACTAATCTTCCGCTATCCCCAACGCCTCGGCCAGTTGCCGGCGCGTTTCGACAGGCAACGCAGGACGGCGACCTTCCTTGCTGCGCAGCCAACCCTTCAACTTGGCCGCCCGCAGAGCCGGCACAGGAGCATCTTCAGCCTCCAAGTGTACCTCCGGGTCAATGAACAGCACTACACTGCGCACCGGCGCCTCGACGGTATCGGGCAACCGCTTGCGCAAATACTTCACCAACCGCTTCTCAAGTTCGTGTGCCTGGCGGTCGGGTTCTCCCAAGCTCTCCTGGCCCCCCAATTGCCGGAAAAAGCGCCAGCTCTGGCTGTGTCGCCAATGCCCGTCCCGGTAGCTCACCTCGCTGCCCTGCCCTTTGACCTGGATCGCCGTCAGCCCACCGGGTTCCACAAGCACAAAAGGCACCGGTAAGCGATATATCAACAGGGTATAGCTGTCATCCAGGCCCTTCAAGGCCTCTGGTACCTTGGCGAAGTGAGGCAACCGGCCGCCGAAGCGATCCACGTAATAACTGCCGGCGACAGAAAAGATAAACCCCAATCCCACCAACGCCAGCGTCAGGCTCCACTGGTCCGGCTGTTTCCAAGAGACTAACATCGAGCCGGCGAGAAGACCCAGGGCGACCAACGGCAACCATTGTGCCAGCTGAATACGACGCTCAATGTAGGTATTTTTGACGATAACGCGCATGAAACCTCCTAAATAGTCCTTAGTCGGGTAGTCTTTAGTCAGGCAATTGGGTGGTTCTGAAAATCACCGCCAATTATCTAATTGCAAGTCATATCCCACTTTCTGGATACGCCGGTAATGTGTTTGGTTACCTGTGACCAGGATAAGATTGTGATGCAAGGCCAATGCTGCAATCATCGGGTCAGCCCGGCCAATAGTCTGACCGAGACGTTCCAAATCAGCATAAATGCGCCCGGCCAGTTCCGCACTTTGGAGATCAAAGGGTAACACCTCCACTGTAGGCAGCCCCGCCAAGAATTGCTGCACGCGATCCTCACGTCTGATCTTGTGGAGACCCTTGACAATCTCCATCACGGTAACTACCGAGAGAGTGTAACGCCCCAGAGCTACACGGTAAGCAACTGCACGAGCAACTACGGTCCGATCCACGCCTTTGAGAATTTCAGAAAAGATATCAGTATCAAGCAACACTTTATCCATGGGCTAGTCTCAGTGGGTCGGTTTCGCGGGCCATCATCGCGTTTTCGAGTACTACATCCAGCAATTCTGGCTCTTGAGCAAACATTCCCAGCAACGGATCCCCGACGGCCGCTCCCTCCGCCAACATCTTGACAAGTTTGATGATTAAAGCCTCTATAGTCGAATGGCGACGGGCAGCCAGATCATGGACACGCTCAATTGTTTGTTCGTCCAAATGTAATTCTAACACTGTCATCTTGCACCTCCTAAGATCGGTACTCTGGTCAGGTGGTTGTGTGAGCGCTCACCCCGGCCTTGATGATGGGGAGCACTTGAGCCGCCACCGCCTCACGGGCACGAAGTATGGCGTTTTTGATCGCTTTGGCGTTAGAGCGTCCGTGCCCCACGATGACCACGCCATCCACGCCCAGCAACAACGCGCCGCCGTGTTCGGCGTAGTCCAGCCGCTTCATAGCGCGCCTCAATCCCGGATAGAGACACAGCCAGCCCGGCAAGGCCACAAGCATCCCGGGGATCATCAACAGTAAGCCCACTTTCGCCAGCGCGCTCCCCGTGAACAGTTGTTTGAGCAGCCGCCCCACAAAAGAGGCCACAGCCTCTGTCGTCTTGACCATGATATTGCCGGTAAATCCATCGGTGACAACCACGTCAGCGGCATGGCGCGCCACCTCTTTAGGTTCCACATTCCCCACAAAGTTGAGCGTGCTCTCTGCGAGCAAGTGATAGGCGTCGCGCACCACCATACTGCCCTTCTCCGCCTCTTCGCCATTCGCCAGCAGCCCCACGCGAGGATGGGGAATACCCCACACCTGCTCGACGTAAATGGCGCCCATCTGGGCGAATTGCAGCAAGTAC
>JAUWHU010000563.1 GCA_030605705.1 Thermoflexia bacterium
GCTCTTTCAGGCGCAGCAAAATCCCGAGGTCGCTTGTGCATTGCTCGGTGTATGAGGTTGTAAAAGTGCAGGAGTTAAGCTGTAAGTCGCGGCTACTGAACAGATACCTTGAGAATGAGCGGTAGATAGATGTCGAACCAACACTGGGCCGTCACTTGACGGCGCAGGACAGGGTGGATACCGTCATCAATCCAGACGGCGTTGGTGATGACGCCGCCTGGCGGCGCCTCCAGCACTGTAGCCTCAAAACCGATAGCTCCTCCCTCGCCGGCGGCCAAAGTCCCGCTCCAGACGACGGTGTTGCTGATGAATGCCGGCGCCGGCGGTAGATTGCTCCACGGCCCATAGACCAGGACTAAGTTGGAGGGTAGGGTATCGCTCACCTGGACGCTGGCGGTGAGATTGCCGGTGTTGCAGAGGTGGATCTGGAATTCCATCTGGTCGCCGACATGGACTTTCAGGGGTTGGGCTACCTTGTCGGAGGTGATGAGGACGGGCGCGGGTTCGAGCAGGATGGTGGTAAAGGTATCCTGCCATTTGTTCGCCGGCCACGGCTCCAAATTACCGAAGTCATCCCATGCCCGGCTGCGGAAAGTGTAGGTGTGGTCGTCCTGCCCGCCGAAGAGGGCCACAGTGGCGGTAGTCGCGGTCAGCCAGCCGGTCCAGGGAGCCTCGGCATCCCCATCCCGCACCTGGATGTCGTAGCCCGCGATGCCCCAGCCCGCATCCTGCCCGCTCCAGGTGACGGTGAAAGCCGGGGTCGTCTGCACAGAGGCGAGGGAGACAACCTGTGACTGCGGCGGTGGTTGAGAGGGCGGAGGCGGTTCGCACGCGACCAGCGACACGTCGTCCACATACATGCCGGTGACGCCGCCCGCGCCATCGTTGAGCACGCCGAAATGTAGCCAGATGGTCTGCCCCAGGTAAGCACTCACGTCGAAGGTATACTTCTCCCATGTCTGATGATCTGACAATGTCCAGAGCAGCGTCTCCAAGATGTTCCGGTCATCATCCATGACGAAAACGTACTGGGCGTCTCCGCCGGCAGGGGTGATAAGCGGTGCGCCCCTCGTGATTGCCTGCTGCATTTCGGGCGTCAACTTCGCCGGCTGGGTCTCGGTAGAGACGGGGTAGAGCCAAAAATCAAGCGTAGCACGAAATGCCGTTGCCGGCAAGGTGATCCGCTGCCGCGCCGAGGAGTAGGCATACCGGTTTTTGCCGCCCACGATCCCCGCGCGGATGGAGCGGTCGCCGCTATGGGCCTGGTCGGTACTGTAATCCGCCGTGGCGACCGTGGCGGGCATGACCCAGCCGGTGGCGCGTTCGCAGTCCCCGTTGATGACCCACTCCCAGCAGGTGGTACGCAGCCGCCACAAACCGTCGCGGGAGGTCAGGAAGAGGAGATCACGATCCGCGACGAGGAGTTCGCCGGCAGTAGCGGAGGGTGTGGCCCCCTGCTCCCACCAGCCAGCGTCGTGGGCCGGGGAACGGTAGAGGTCTAAGATCGCGGCAGTGCCGTGCATCGTGAGCTGCACGGCGTACAGGGCCGGATCCTCCGGGTAGTCGGGTGAGACGTCCAGGCCGAAGAGATGGCCGTCGTAGAATTCGCCTTCCAGGCCGTCACTGACATCCTGCCACGTAGTGCCGTGATCGGTGGAGCGCAGCACGCCGTTGAACGGCTCCTCATCTCGCCGGTAGCCGATCCAGAGCGTGCCATCGTCACCATAGCGAGGCGAGAAAACCACCTGGCGGGCCGCGATCACACCGGGGATATTCACTTCTGCCCAGGTCTCCCCCCCGTCCGTCGAACGCGCGAAGAGGCTATCGCCGACTGCAGAACCGATCGCGTAAAGCGTGCCGTCGGTCGCAAAGGCGGGGGAGGCGAAGATGCGAACGATCTCAAATCCTGCAGGTATGCCGGTCGCAGCGGGCGACCAGTGGTCGCCGCCATCCGTGGACCGCCACACCTGCTCGCCATCTCCGGTGGCAAACACCACCAGACGCCCCGCATCATCCCGCACAGCGACCAAGTCATGCACCGTGGCGGTAGTGGTGAAGACGCACTCCCACGTGAAGCCGTTATCGCGGGTGCGGTGGATCTCGGCATAGCCGGCGTAAGCGTTGCGCGCGACAAAGAGCGTAGGAGCGAGCGGATCGTCTGGGTCAAAGGCCAGCGCGCTGATCCATTCGTCCAGGGGCAAGGGGGACTGGGAAGAGGGAGGATAGAGGGTGTACCAACTGTCACCGTAGTCATTGCTACGGCGCGCCTCGCGCTCAGTGGTGACGAAGAGAGGGTGATAGGGCGTCGTGTACCAGGGATGGGGAGAGCGCCAAATACGAACCGGCCCTTCGGGCAACACCTGTTCCCAATTCAAGGCCGTTGTGGGGGATGGAGTCGTCGTCGCCGGTTGGGTTTGGAGGGAGATAACCAGTGTGACGAGTACCAATCCCAATCCCAAAGTCACTTTGCTTTTCATGTTTCACCTCCTGAGTCAGCCCTCTGGTGGTGAAGGAACATCTTGTAAAACAACCCCTCGCACCTTCACGGTGGAGGGGCTGGCTATTTCCATGTTTGCTACGATGATGGTTCCCACCATCCAGGCGACTC
>JAUWHU010000072.1 GCA_030605705.1 Thermoflexia bacterium
GGGGCCGAAGTCGCGTTGCTCCACCTGGCGACAGACGCTGAAATACCGACGCTGGCCTACATCGCCAGCATCTTAGCGATGCACGTCTCCATCGGCGGCGACTTCGAGAAGCCGTTGCAGAAGTTGGCCGACAATCTCCAGGTGCTCAACGCCCAGGTCGCGGCCGCCCGCGCCGAAATAGCCGGATCGCGGGGCACGGCCCTGGTGCTGATGTTGTTTGCGGTGGTGGCCGCCTTCATCAACCTGTCTGACCCCTCGTGTCAAGTCAAATGATAATGTTACTAAAGGCGCACGGTTCTTTCAAAAGATAAGGTTACTGAACGGCCCCTTCCTCCTTGCTATCAAAGATCAGTGTCTCCAGCCAATAGAACGACCGGGGCTTCCGGGAAAAGATCAGGATACGTTAGCGTCTCAAAGGCATTCTCTATTTGACCGGGGGTGGCGTTGGGATAGGAGAAGAGCTGCTGGAAACTCGCTTGCAGGGTGCGGTGCTCTTGCAGGGGATTGAGAGCCGCGCGTGCCACGCTGTACCACTATGGAAATGCAGTGTTTTTTGGCTCTTTGGGAATTCGCGTGGTCGAGTTAAAATTAACCACGGATCCTGCGGAGACTCAGGACAAGTTTCACGGATTAGCACGGAAAAAAGCAAAAAATCAGTGTAATCCGTGCGTAGTGTGGGCAGGCAGTGCCCACCGTAGTATGGGCAGGCAGTACACATTGACACAGACCGCAGGTGTGGGCTGGCAGTACACACAGCGCAGAGATTTTCTTCTTTGTTTTTCTCGGCGTTCTCAGCGTTCTCTGCGGTAAAGACCCCTTTTGGTTCTGGCTTGGCCAGGTTAGGAATTTCCCTATTGCTATTATTGACAATGTGTGGTATACTTTATACAGAATTCAGCGATGGGGTGAATCACTGAATACTAATCTTACTACCACTTTCTGAGCGGGAGCAACCCCATGAGATTTGAATTCAAGAACAAAAAACTGGCAGCGCTCTACACCGAGGAAAAAGGGGCGCGTAAATACGGCGCTGCGGTGGTAACTGCTTTCTTCGAGGTCATGGCAATTGTAGAAGCGGCTGTGGATGAGCGGGATATTCGGAAGTTCAAGAGTCTTCATTATGAAAAACTCAAAGGTAAACTTCAGCACCAATATTCCCTACGGCTAACCAAACAGTTCCGGCTCATCGTTGAACGGACTGTGGATGAACAGGGTAGATTGTTGTTGATTATCGCTATTGACCCACATCGGTATCGTTGAGTAAGATAGAAAGCGAGGCAGAGAGATGAACGCAAATTTACGACCGGCCAGAGCTATACCGCCAGGCCGCATTATCCGCCGCGAATTGGAAGCCCGTGGGTGGACGCAAAAGGACTTAGCGACCATCATGGACCGTCCAGAGCAGCTGATCAGCCAGCTTGTCAACGCGCGCAAGCAGACCACGCCGGAAACGGCGTTGCAATTGGCCGCCGCTTTTGGTACTTCAGCCGACTTCTGGTTGAATCTTGAGACCAATTACCAGATCCACCAGGCCCGGAAAACACACGATGCGTCGGAGATCAAACGCAAAAGCTGTTTGTACAGCCTGACCCCGGTGACTGAATTGCTCCGCCGAGGCTGGATTCCGGCGCAGGACACTCTGGATAGCTTGGAACAAGCCGTGTGTCAATTCCTCGGTATCACCGAGCCAACGCAGACCCCGCGTCTGGCTGTGAACTTTCATCAGTCAGAGGCTTACACGCCGGAGGTGGCGGCGCAAGTCGCCTGGGTTAAGCGTGTGGAACAACTGGCCCGGATGCAGACGGTTGGGGATTTTGACCGCGCGCGGTTGGAGGCCGCACTCCCAGAATTACTCGCACTCGCCGCCACTGTTGAGGGTTTACAGCAAATCCCAGACTTCTTGCGAACGTCAGGTGTCCACTTCTTGATTGTCCCGCATCTGCCGAACACTTATCTGGATGGGGCAGCTTTCAGGTTAGATGAGCATCCAGTCTTGGCGCTTACCTTACGCTATGACCGGATCGACAATTTCTGGTTCACCTTGATGCACGAACTGGCCCACATCATAGCCGGGCATGAGGGTCTGTACCTCGACGATCTGGATCAGAAAGCCGAGGGGCAACTCGAAATAGAAGCAAACCGGCTGGCGCAGAGCTGGCTGATTGACGCCGCAGCGCTGGATCAATTTGTCACGGCAACTGCGCCTTATTTTTCGCACCAGAAGATCAAGGCCTTTGCCGCAACCCAGAACCGTCATCCGGGTATCATTGTAGGACAGTTGCACCATGACCAGGTTATCGAATACAGCCACTCTCGCCGCTTTCTGGTCAAAGTGTCGCCGTATCTGGAAACGTGGATTGACGTACCAGCGCCGGTATAGTGCCAATAGCGCATCGCCCGCAGTTGCTTACCGGCTGCGGGCATTTTGTTAATTCCTGCAGGGAGACAAACTCTGCAGACAGCTACGCCCGAATACACCCATTTCACCGAGCGCACCTCGTTCCGCCAGGTGTTGCTCACCGGGCGGGCGCGGGCGATGTCGCAGGGGGACAGATAACAATGGCGGCAAGTTAGTCGTTCATAAATTTCACGTCAGAACGCCAGGAGGTAGATGATGCATCGCAAATGCCGACTATGGATTTTGTTTCTATTGCTCCTACTGATTACGCCGGCGTCACCGCCCGTCATAGCCCAAAGGACCGCGCCACCGATCTGCGCCACATCGCCCCCCCCACGGCCTCCAGACCATATCTCTCCCCCGCTCTCCACAGCGACAGCTCCATCAACGGCACTGGATCTCGCTCCTCTCAAGGCGGTCCTGCTCGTCGGTCCCATTGATGGCAACGATGGTGATTGGACCCAGGCAGAGATCGCCAATATGGAACTCGCCGCTGCTGAACTGGAAGTCCACAGTGTGACGGTGTACCGGTTTTACCCGGGCAACAGTGATTGGGGCCAGATCGAAGCGGCCGCCGAGGGTGCGCACTTTTTGCTCTACCGGGGCCACGGGGTCTATGATGGCAATCTGCCACACCCCAATGTAGGCGGCTTTTCCTTGAGCAGTGGCTACTATTCCCCCGATCGCATCCGGCAAAACCTCCACCTGGCCCCTGATGCCATTGTTATGCTCTATGGCTGCTTCACCGCTGGTTCCTCCTCTGCCGAAGGCGATAAGCACGACATTGGCATCACCGAAGCCGGTCGCCGCGTGGCCCAGTATTCCGATCCTTTCTTTGATATTGGGGCCGCCGGGTACTATGCCAACTGGTTCGGCAATGCCTTCCAGCAGTTTCTGGCCCATCTCTTTGCCGGTCAGACCTTGGGCGATTCCTACGAGAACTATTTTGATTTTAACCCTGATACCGTCTACCGCACCACTCATCCCGATCATCCCGACATGGCGATGTGGGTGGATAAAGATAACTGGGGTTATTGGCAGTATAACAACGCCTTCGTCGGGCAGCCCAACCAGACATTGGAGGACCTCTTTTCGCCCCCAGAGTTGGGTGGCATCCCCGTTTCCCTGGTCTTTACAGCGACAGTGGAGAGCGGCGTGCATCTTGACCCCACCTCGTACACCATCACTCCTCAAAACAGCAGCGACGACACCGATTTGGAGTGGACGCTGACCACAGCTGGGGAGTGGTTCACAGCAAGTCCAAACAGCGGTACCACACCCGAAACGTTCACTATCACGCCGCAGACCTTTGATACGACCCGCCCCGGCGTCTACACCGGCACCGTTACTGTCACCGTCACCGTTACTGTCACCGTCACCGCCCCACCGGAGACACAAAACCCGGTTCAACGAATTGATCTGACCCTTTACGTTTTCGCCCCCGCACTGGGAGGGCTGCCCACTGCGTTCAATTTTACCTACAGTACTGTTGACGAGGAGTTTTTGCAGGCCAGTTACGAGGTCGCGCCACAGAACGTGGGCAGCGACGCTGCACTAGCCTGGGAAGTCGCCACGGATAGCCCCTGGCTCACCGTATCTCCCGATAACGGCGCCACACCCCAGACCTTTACCATCTCGCCCAGCGGCTTTGATACTACCACCGTCGCCATTTACAACAGTGTACTCACTGTCACTGTCACCGATCCTGTTCAGACATATCAGTCGCCTCAAGTGCTGTCCGTTACCCTAAAGGTCATAGATACGCCATTCTCCAATGTTTACCTGCCTCTCATCATGCGAAATAGTGCTCTCTGTGCAGCGAGGTAAGGAGATTCCTATGCCGGGTCCCGAATACACTCAGGTTGAACTACCCTTCATCGAGCAACTCCAGGCTCTCGGTTGGGACTACCTGGAAGGCGACACGCAGGCGCCCGATTTCACTGAGCGCACCTCGTTCCGCCAGGTGTTGCTCACCGGACGGCTGCGCGAGGCCCGCGCCCAGGCTGCCGAGATCGGGCGCGTGGATTTCTGGCGCAATTCCATCGCTCAGGGCGAATTGCGCAGCCGGTTGATCAGGCGGTTGGATAGCCTGGATTTGCTGCCTTTCGACCAACTCCAGGCCGTCGCGGATCAACTGGTGCAGACGGCGCGTGCCAACCACGTCCGCCTGGTGGGGGAGTGAGAGAGACTGTATGCACACTGACCTTTGAGGATTTGACCATTCCGGTTCGCGAGAGCGCCCGCCGCAAGACGCTGGAGCTCACCATTGAGCGGGATGGCAGCGTGACCCTGGCGGCTTACGTTGACCGCGTGGGCCGCCGGCCTACCGAGACACACATCCAGGACTTGGGCTTCCGCTGGGGCTCAGCGAATCGCCGGGGCCATCTCTACTTCCACTGGCGCGTGGCCCTGCTGCCGCCGGAGATGATCGAGTACGTGGTGGCGCATGAACTGGCGCACCTGGTGGAGCGTTATCACAGCCCGGCCTTTTGGGAGCGGCTGGAACGGGTCATGCCGGACTATGCCGCGCGCAAACGCTGGCTGGCGGCAGAGGGTGGGGCGTATGATGTGTGAAAGACGGGTCACAGTAACTCAAACGCGAACCCTGTCGCCGGACTGGGTATGGTGGCGAAAAAGATCGCGGACTTGATCCAACAACTTTTTAGGATGTGACATGATCCCCCGGGCTTTCGTAGCAGGTCGAAAGTCAAAGACGCAGGGTGAACCACAGGGAGCGTTTAATGACCTGCAGATGGTATCTTCTCAATAATTGGGGGCAGAGCCGGATTAACGGATTTCTAAACATTGTCTGATGTCAATTTAACGAACTTGTGTTATAGTTGAGGTTGCTGGTGGCAGACAAAAGAGAGTGTATAGCTACGCATCGGACAGAATATGTTAGCAGGCTTTGATCCCAACCAAATTCAAGACAGTGCCGGCTCACGTCAGGCTATCGTGATGTTGCTCAATCTGGTCGAAGATCTCAAGTCGGAGAACCAGAAATTGTGCGAGCAAAACCAACGCTTGTATGACGAAATCAATCGACTCAAAGGTGAACAGGGTAAGCCAAACATCAAACCGCACAGCAAGAAAAAAAGCAAACCTACCTCGACTGATTACTCTTCGGAAAAGGAACGTCACCGCTCCCAGAAACGGCGCAAACAGAGTAAGAAAGAAAAGATCAAGATTGACCAAGAACGAGTGCTAGAAGTTGACCCCGAGACGTTACCGGAAGATGCCGAATTCAAGGGATACGCAGATGTCGTCGTGCAAGACATCAAAATCGAGACGGCTAACGTTCTTTTCCGCAAAGAGAAATATTACTCTCCTTCCCAACACAAAGTGTATCTAGCCGAGTTGCCAGTGGGCTACCAAGGCCAGTTCGGACCCGGAATCAAGTCTTGGGTCGTAGTGCTGTACTTTGCGATGAACGTTACTGAACCCAAGATCAAGACGTTTTTGGAAACAGTGGGCAGCTACATCTCGACAGGTCAAATCTCCAAGATTCTGCACGAGGAAGTCGGGCGTCTGCACACTGAGAAAGAAGCAATCCACGCAGCCGGCTTACGCAGTACACCGTGGCAACAAATTGATGACACCGCCGCACGCGTAAATGGACAAAATCAGTACACACACGTCGTCTGTAATCCATTTTACACTGCTTACTTCACCAAACCCTACAAAGATCGTTTGACCGTGTTGCAAGTATTGTAGGGCGACCGCCCGCCAAGGTTCTGTCTCAACGACTTGGCCTTGGCCTATTTGGAGTCATATAGTTTCTCCAAAGCCAAGCGCCAGGTATTGACTCAACTTCCGCAGGAACAAATGTTTACCCAGGCCGAATTCAAAGCGCTACTCGCAGAGCAGTTGCCCGAGCTGGGACCCCAGCAGTCTAAACGGGTTCTGGAAGCCGCCGCCATTGCTGCTTACCACACTCAGGATGAGTTCCCCATTGTGAACCTCCTGCTATGTGACGATGCTAAACAATTCAAGCGCATTACCGCAGCTTTGGCCTTGTGCTGGATACACGCGGGTCGTCATTACAAGAAATTGCTACCGACCATCGAATATCACCGTCGACTATTGGACAACTTCCTAACCAAGTTCTGGGCCTTTTACCACGAGTTACAGGCTTATCGCCGTGACCCCACCGCGGTGGAGCGCGAACGTCTGGCGACCAAATTCGACACCTTATTCTCCACCGTGACAGAGTACCGCGACCTCGATGAGCGTATTGCCAAGACCAAAGCCCACAAAAAAGAACTATTGCAAGTTTTGGAGCATCCGGAAATCCCCCTGCACAATAACGACTCTGAACTGGGCGCGCGGCAACAAAAACCCAAACTGAACATCAGTTTCGGCCCCCGCACCGCCGCCGGAGCCCAGATCTGGGACACTGGCCTGACTATAGTGGCCACAGCTCGCAAGTTAAGCGTCAATGTTTTCGCCTACTTTCACGACCGTATCTCCAGAGTTAACCAGCTGCCTAGTCTGTCCAGTCTGATTGAGCAGCGAGCAGCAGGTAGTCATTTGAACAGGTCTTGGCAAAACGCACCACCATAACTTTCCCCCGGATTATTGAGAAGATACTGCAGATGCAACAAGATGGGGTTGATAATTTGCCCAAACCGCACAGCGGCTCTCTCAACAGCCTTAGAGGGCTTCAGATCTGCTATGAAAGCCCTGTATTCCCTGCATAATTGTTGTCAATTCTTTCCTGGCAATTTATGGTATTGAAACGAGGCACTCTATGAAACTTCTTCCCGCAATGCTCACCTTAGACGAAGTGCAGCAACGATGTGTACAAGAGCAGCAATCCTCGAATGTTAAACCACCTGGTTGGCTGAGTTTCTGTTTCGAACTTTCCCGCCTCGGCTGGATTCGGCGTCAACAGGCCCGGTTTGCCGCGCAGCCGCGCCAATCCGAGCGGGAGATGGTGCATGGCGAAAGCCACTACGTTTGGGGTCGCCGCTACCGGCTGATGATTGAGGAGCGCGACGCCCCGCCGCAAGTCCGTATCCATGGCGGCAGCAAACTGGTCTTGCAGGTGCGCCCCGGCGCCGCTGCCGACAAACGGCGCGCTATCCTGAACGCTTGGTACCGCGCCGAACTCAAAGCGCGTATCCCGGATCTGATCGCCAAATGGGGGCCGCTCATCGGCGTCCAGGTGACTGAGTGGCGTATCAAGCGCATGAAAACCCGCTGGGGCACGTGCAACATTGAAGCGCAGCGCATCTGGCTCAACCTGGAACTAGCCAAGAAGCCGCCGCACTGCCTGGAGTACGTCCTTGTCCACGAGATGGTACACTTGCTGGAGCAGCACCACAACGAGCGTTTTCGCGCCCTGATGGATCAATTCATGCCGCAGTGGCAGCTCTACCGCGACGAACTGAACCGCGCCCCCCTGGCGCACGAGCATTGGGAGTATTGAGGGGGGGGGAAGCATTCTGGGCTGCAGTCGCTGGACTCACTAAACCGCACCCAGTTACTCCAATCACCTTAATCCTGAAACGCCCCCGATTGTCATAAAGCTATTGTAAATGGACTATTTTTGATGTATAATAAAAGCAACTTCCACTCCCACGGCTTGGAATTGTATGCTTTGTCTGCGTGGCGACAATAGAAATACAAGAATCCAGCCCAATAAGCCATCAGAGAGTTATGAGGCTGGGCCGTTGAACAGGCCGCGAGTTGCCAACGAGTAGTTGACGGCTGGCGCCCCGGTCGCGGCGAAGAACCATTTGCGGGACACTCACGCCAGTGTTGACCCGCCGTTTGAAGCCGCTGGCGCCCCGGTCGCGGCGAAGAACCGTTTGCGGGATGCCCGCGCCAATGCTGCCCCACCGTTGACTGTCGCCGCCGAACTGCTCATTGGAGCTGCCCAGAGACCGTCCAGACTAGTGGGTCACTTGACATGATGATCGCCATTCTTCGACTATGGTACGCCGCGGGCGGCGTAGCGGACGGCGAGTGCAAGCGCTTGAGCCCCCAGCGCGTGGCGTCGCTGGGGGCTCCGCGCCCGACGCCCGGCTCGTTTGCCGCCCCATTCGAAAGGGGTCGGATGCCGGTTCCAGGCGCGGGCGACTGCTTCTAGCCAAGTGATAATCTCAACCGGATTGGTCGGATGCTGTCCGGCTAGCGCCCGCCGTTCTAGGATGCGCTGTATTGACTCGGTCATGTTTAGCCAGGAACCGCCCAGCGGCGTGTATAACGGCATGATACCGTGCTGGATCAGCCAGTCTACCATGCTGGGTGTCTTGTGGCCGGCGAGATTGTCCCAGATCAACAGCATCCGCAGC
>JAUWHU010000087.1 GCA_030605705.1 Thermoflexia bacterium
GAATTGTTAGCTGGCGACTTGGTGCGCGTGCAGCGCAGCCATTTGAAAGCGCGTTTTCTGCGACTGAGCGGCCGCGCGGATTTTTACCGGACGCTGGCGGCGCGTTTGACTCCCCGGAACGGGAGCGAGTAATTTTAGACCTCCGAGGTCTCAAGAGGCCCTTGTGCGACAGTTTTTCGCTCAATATGATATATCGCATAAGGGCAAAAGCCGCACTTACACTGCTCCCAGCCCCCGTCTCGGGGGCGTCCCCAGGGCCAGTTTTCTCGTCAACTCGCCCCCGGGGACGGGGGCTTAGAGCGTTTGGGAAGAGAGGTATTACTTCTGCCATAGTGCGATATATCTTGTGCCTACGAAGCTCTTACTGGAGACCTCGGAGGTCTTAATAAACCGTATTGGGGCTAGAGCCATGTATCAGAGGTGGAACCATGACCGCAAATGAACTTGTCACCGAGGCAGAGGTTTTACACTGCAAATGGCATCCTGGCGTGGCGACGGCGTTGCGGTGTTATCAATGTGACGCGCTGATCTGCGCCAAATGCGCTTCCCGCACGCCCGTCGGCTATCTTTGCCCGGACTGTCGGAAGGGAAACAAGCAGCGTTTTCAACAATCTCGCCCCACCGATTACATCATCGCGGCGGTGGTCTCGTTGGTCTTGGGCTGGCTGGCCGGCTGGTTCTTGCCTCTATCCGGCTGGTTTGTGATCTTCCTTTCACCGTTGGCCGGCACCTTCACCGCCGAGGCGGTCTGGCGGCTGGTCGGCCGGCGTCATGGCAGCGCGCTCTGGTGGATCGTGGCCGGCGGCATCGTTGTAGGGGGCTTGCCGATGTTGCTGCTGAACCTGGGAGGGCTTTTGGGGGGGAGAAGTGCATGGGGGTTGTTGAACGTGCTCTGGCCGGTCGTACACATCGCGCTGGCGGTGGGGACCGCAACTGCTCGCTTGCGCCTCCGCTGAGACGCTAAGACGCTATTTTGGAACAGACCATGACTAAAATTCTCATGTTGACGCCCCAGGTTCCCTACCCGCCCCGGCAGGGGACGGCGCTGCGTAACTGGGGCATCCTGCGCGGGCTGGCGGCGGAGCACGAGATCTCGCTGCTCTCTTTCGCCGGGCCGGATCAACCGTTGGAGCCGCCGCCGGAGATCGCCGCCCTGGTGCAGCGTGTCGCCATCGTCCCGCAGCCTCGGCGTACTACCCCGGCCCGTCTGCGAGATCTGTTGACCTCACGCCGTCCCGATCTCATCTTGCGCCTGAAAAGCGCGCCCTTCCAGGCGCAGTTGCAGAGTTGGCTCGCCGCTCAGCCCTTCGACTGGCTCCTGGTGGAGGGCCTGGAGTTGACGCTTTACTTAGACGCGCTCCGGTCACGGGAGCATCCACCGCGTGTGGCCTTCGATGACCACAACTGTGAATATCTCCTGCAGCAGCGGGCCTTTACCACGGATCTCCGTCGCCCTCGGCGGTGGATCGGGGCAGCTTACTCGCTGGTTCAGTGGCGGCGACTGCGGCGTTACGAAGCCGCGCTCTGCCGGCGGGCCGACCTGGTGGTGGCCGTTTCCGGCGCTGACGCGGCTGCCTTGCGCGCTATCGCACCGCAGGTGGAGCCGTTGGTCATCCCCAACGGCATCGCCGTGGCGGAGTACGCCGCTTTTGCGGAGCAGGAGTCGTTGGCGCAACCGGCTTTCGTCTTCACCGGCACCATGGATTTTCGACCCAATGTGGATGGGGTGCTCTGGTTCGCGGACAAAGTCTGGCCGCGCATCCGGGGGGCGTTGCCCCAGGCGCATTTTTACATCGTGGGACGGCGACCGCATCCCCGGTTGGCTTCCCTGCGTGACGCGCCCGGCATCGTGCTCACCGGCGCTGTCCCCGACACGCGACCGTACATCAACGCGGCGGTGGTCTACGTCGTGCCGTTGTGGGTCGGCGGGGGCACCCGACTCAAGATATTGGAGGCCGCCGCGCTGGGCCGGGCCATCGTCTCCACCTCGCTGGGAGCGGAGGGATTTCCTGATGCGGGGGGCGCGCTGGTGTTGGCGGATGATCCCGCTGCGTTCGCCGCAGCGTGCATCCGCCTGGCGCAGGCCCCGGCGGCGCGGGCCGCTCTCGCGGAACGCGCGCGGGCCTTCGTCGCCGCCTACGATTGGGACAATCTTTTGCCGACGTTGGTGGAGAAACTGCAGGCTACTTGACCGCATTTTATCTTCTCGGTATCAGCTCAATATTCTGGGGCAATTTTTACCACGGAGGGCACAGAGTTTTCTTATTTTTCTCCGTGTTCTCCGTGGTGAAAGTTCTCGTTTTTTCGCTCTCTCGCTCTCTCGCTTTCTCGCCTTTTCGCTTTCTCGTCTTTTCACCTGGAGGTGATTATGTCCACGTTCAAGACCCGTGAGGTTCAAGCCTTTCGTCTGTCCCCCGGCGCCGAGTTGGTCGCGGAGCTGACCGCTCACTGCGAGCAGCATGACATCCACCAGGCCCTCATCCTGGGTCTTGGTGCGGTGCGCGAGCCGGAGATCGGTGGTTACTCCTTCGTGGAGGGCGTGTACCATCGCCTGCAATTGGCAGGAGACTGGGAACTGTTGACGCTCAACGCGAACGTCTCTCTCAAGGAGGGCCGCCCGTTCATCCATCCCCACGTCACCCTGGGTAACTCAGCCGGGGAGGTGCGGGGCGGTCATCTTTTCTCAGCGGAGGTCCTGGTGGCCGAGATTTTCATCCACGTTCTCGAGGGGGCGCCGCTGGAGCGGGTCACTGATGCCGAGACCGGCTTGTCGCTCTGGCCGGTGGAATGATTGGAGTTGTTCCGCAATAAAAACAGTAAGCTTTTGGACACGGATATCACGGATTAACACGGATTTTTCCTTAGTTTTTTACAAAAATATCCGTGTTGATCCGCGAAAATCCGTGTCCAATTTCTGGTTTCATTATTCGGGAACAATTCTATTGGAA
>JAUWHU010000189.1 GCA_030605705.1 Thermoflexia bacterium
GTGAACCCTTGTTGGCGTAAGAGAGCCTGTCCCGCTTCATCGCAGGTCAATCTGTCCTGCTGCAGCGTCACCCGCGCGCCTGCCGGTGCCTGAGAGACGGCCTGCCGGGTGCGTTCCTCAAGCCATTGAACCAGGTGTGTCCCGATCCCCCGGCTCCGGTACTCAGGGTGTACGTAGCCCCAGCTATAGAGCCGCACGTGCGGTTGGGGATCCCATACACCGGCATAACCCACGAACTCACCGTCGGGCGCGTGTACGACCCGCAGATCACTCTCCATGTTCAGGGAGGGAGATTGCCAGTCATTGCGGTATTCGTTCGCCTCGCACTCCGGTTTGCCTATCAGCTCCAGAGAGCAGGCATTGACCAGCGCGACTACGGCCTCCACATCGCCCAGCTGCGCCGGGCGGGAAATGAAACCTTCAGGAAGCCACTGCGTCATTATTGAATGTTGTTCGGCTGTCATCGTAAACTCCTTTTGTGATTCTTGTACAACTACGTGAAATCAAGTCTTGATTCCCCTGAAAAAAGATCATATCACCACAGAGACACAGAGCGTAGTATGGGCAGGCAGTGCCCATAAACGGAGAAGATGGAGAAAATTTGATGTTTGGTTTAAGAAAATTACACTTTACACATCAAAAAGTTATTTTTTCAAGGTCAAGTTTAAACTCTCTGTACCGTGGGCACTGCCTGCCCACACCTGCGGTCTGTGGTGAATTTCCTAGTTTTTTCAGTAGACTCAAGTCTTCTACAAACAACGAAAAAGGCCGGGGATTCGCTCCTCGGCCTTCTGAGACAAACAAAAAGGCCGGGGCATCGCAGGTGCCTCGGCCTTCACGTTACAATAAGGTTATGTCAACCTTATGAGAGGCGCACTGCGACAAGGTAAACTGGCGGAACCGTTGCTAACACGAAGCACACGGCTGCGGGGGAAGGAAACCATCATCGTCATAGCGCACTACCTCCTTGTAAGATTAACGAGGGCAATTATACCTGAAGACCGGAAAATTGTCAAACGCGGAAAGGAGAAGAGTGTGTTTCAAGATTAAGGCGAGTGACTAGTGATTGGTAACTGGGTGCGGCTTGGCGTCCCAGCGTTTTAGCGTTTTAGCGTCCCAGCGGCTCAGCGTTTTAGCGACCACGAAGTCCGATTCATAGGGCGTTGCTGCGTAGCTCGGGGACCGCAGGTGTGGGCAAGCAGTGCCCACCAACACAGAGTTCTCTTGTTTTTCTCCGTGTTCTCTGTGGTGAAAATACTCCAGTTCAGTCATTACCACAGGATAATGATAAAGTCCTGCACGGAAATTTCATCACTGGGCTCGGGCCGGTCTTGCTCTTTTCTGCCACAAATTACACGAATTTCACTAATTTTCCTCTCTTTTTCGTGTTAATTCGTGAAATTCGTGGCTGATTTTTGCTGCGTCCCATGATTTGCCCCCCACTTTTTGAGAAGATACGTCCAGCCGAATGGGCGCTAAGGGGTCGCCGGGCCGGTTGAGGACCGGGCTGCGCTGCAAATCCGGCCAGGTGTACATGCCGATGTCAATGTAGGCCAGGGGCGCGGCGGACGGCTCGAAGTCCACCCAGGTGATGAGGTGCGCGCCCGGCAGCCAGGCGTGAGAGGAAGTGTTGATGTCGTGGAGGAGAGGAGTGGGTTCCCCCTGGAGATAGAGGTGGTTGAATTGTTGGTACTGTTCTTCCCGGAACGGGCCATGGAGCTGCCAATGCGTGATCAGCCGTATTCCTCCATCCTCCGTAGCCGGCTGAATTTGCCAACCTTGCAGCTCGGCGCCGTTGGCTAACCTGAAGGGGCCGATGGGGTGAAACCCGGCCTCGGCCAACTCCCCGCCATCTGTGGTCAGGGCCATGTAGGGAGGCTCCCCTTCCCGACGAGGGAACTCGCGCGTGACTCCTGATACCTGCAACGCGCGGGCCATCTCCCAGGCGGCCAAACTCTCGTAAGAAGTGAAAAGATGCGCCGGTTGCTCCGGGATGAGCAGAACCGCACGGCCATCCACAATTTGATGGGGGTATTCCCAGAGCAAGACGTGGAATGTCGCGGCGTCCCCATCGAACTCTACGTCGTCGCCGTAAGCGTGGACGATGACCGGTTTGTCATCCGTTCGCAAGGCGGCGATGGCATTTTGAGGGT
>JAUWHU010000494.1 GCA_030605705.1 Thermoflexia bacterium
GGCATAGCTTCCTTTCATCAGTAGGGGCGATTCACGAATCGCCCCTACTGAGGTCTACAACATTTGCACTGTCCTGCGGTGTTGTCCGCGAGAATCAGGGTCTGTCATTCGCCTATTTGCAAACTTGCGGCGTTACCACTCAGGCTTCCGTATCAACCCCCACCCCCCTGCCCCCCTCCCCCAATCTTGGGTGAGGGGGAACCGAGAGAGTGAGGGGGGGACTTCGTCCCCCTCACTCCCCCCCCCTGCTCTAGCAAAGGGGCCAGCTGCCTGGGGGGAAGAGATGAAAATGAATGGAAAGATGTCAGAGTTAAGGTCCGCCGAGCGGCGCTTCCCGCCTGCAATTCGTCTGCGACCTCGCCGGTCTGAAATAGGCCAACCTGAACAGTAACCTTAAAACTCTGCGCCCTCCGCGTCTCTGCGTTGAACTTCTTGTTCTTTATGCCAGGATATGATTGTTAAGACACTAAATTGGTGAAAGCTCCCATGCCGGCGTAGACGGCCTCATCGCCCAGGTCCTGCTCGATGCGGAGGAGCTGGTTGTACTTGGCGACACGGTCAACGCGACAGGGCGCGCCGGTCTTGATCTGGCCGGTATTGAGCGCGACGGCCAGGTCAGCGATGATAGCGTCATCAGTCTCGCCGGAGCGGTGGGAAACGACGGAGGTCCACTGGTGGCGGTGAGCCATCTGGATAGCCGCGATCGTCTCGGTAAGCGTGCCGATCTGGTTGAGCTTGATCAACACAGAGTTGGCGGCGCGCAGTTCGATGCCCTTAGCAATGCGCTCCGTGTTAGTCACCAACAAGTCATCGCCCATCACCTGTATCTTATCGCCCAAACGCTCGGTCATCAGGCAGAAACCGTCCCAATCGTCCTCGGCCAGGCCATCCTCGATGCTGATGATGGGATATTTGTCAACCCACCCGGCGTAAAAATCCACCATCTCCTCGCTGGTGAGGATAAGGCCTTCCTTCTTGAGATTGTACTTGCCGTCCTCGTAGATCTCGGAAGCGGCGGGGTCCATGGCAATGAAAATATCCTTACCCGGCTCGTAACCGGCCTTCTGGACGGCCTCCAAAATGAGCTCAATGGCCTCCTCGTTGGTCTTGAGACTGGGCGCAAAGCCGCCCTCGTCACCAACGCCGACGCCGTACCCGCGCTTCTTGAGCACGCCCTTGAGCGCGTGGTAGGTCTCCGTGCCCCAGCGCAGGGCCTCGGCGAAGGAGGGCGCGCCCACGGGCATCGCCATGAACTCCTGGAGATCGGGGCCATCCACGGCGTGTTTGCCGCCGTTGAGGATATTCATCATCGGGACAGGCAGGACATGCGCATACACGCCGCCGATGTAACGATAAAGCGGCAAGTCCAGGGTGTTGGCAGCAGCCTTCGCCACGGCCAGCGAAACGCCCAAGATGGCGTTCGCGCCCAGCTTGGACTTGTGGGGCGTGCCGTCTAAGGCAATCATCATCTCGTCAATGCCCTTCTGGTCGGTAACGTCCCACCCGATCAGCTCCGGCGCGATAACACTGTTGACATTTTCGACAGCCATGAGGACGCCTTTACCACCGTAGCGGCTCTTGTCACCATCGCGCAACTCCAGCGCCTCGTGGACGCCGGTGGACGCGCCGGACGGCACGGCCGCGCGTCCCCAGCTGCCGTCCTCAAGCACGATTTCAACTTCAACAGTAGGGTTGCCACGGGAGTCTAAAATTTCCCGGGCCAAAATATCTTCGATCATAGACATATCTCCAAACCTCCTCCACAATGTGAATGTTATTTGAAGTGATGATACCCCAAAGTCAGAGAAGAGCAAGGAACAGCCCCGCCGCGAATTACACGAAAGAGTCTACTGAAAGAACCAAAGGCTTCAACGCAGAGACGCAGAGGCACAGAGTTTTTATATTTTCTCTCTGCGCCCTTGCGTCTCTGCGTTAAAATTACGTGGCTGATTTAAGCGGCCCTTCACGGCAAGGAGATCGTCCCCAGATCAACCATATCGGCACCGGAAGGAAGCCGGCGGCGCGCGCCACTCTCCCGGTCATAGAGCAGCGCGAAGAGATGGTAGTCGCCTGCCGGCACGCCGGCTGCCTCCGGCGGCAGGATCAATTCGTAGCAGTCGGGAAGAACCTCACCTACCGGCAACTTAGGCAACGGCCAATAATTGCTGAGGACGGGTTTGTCCCGTTGGGTGATGGTGTGCTCGCCCGCCTGACGAACCAGGTGTACCGCGCCGACGAGTGATTGTGTCTGCGGCTCCTGCAGCTCCCAGAAAAGAATGACGGTCAACAGACGCCCGGCCCGCTGGCGGGAAACGCCGCGCAGGGTCACGCCACCCTCAAAAGGGGCATCCAGCGGCGTCTGGGGCGCGAGGGGACGCGCGACAGCCCCTTCCGGCAGGGCGTAGGCGAACAGGCGCAGCTCGCGGCTGTAAAGCAGCTCCACGCGGTGGCCGCCCGCCATCTCCAGGGTACCGAGGAGCACCTGGCCCGGGTCCACGGCGTCATCCTGGTAGAGCAGCACCCAGCGCCGCCCCGGCCCCGGCGCGATGAGCTGTGCAGCCGGCGCGGGCTGCAGTCGCTCGCCGATGGCCGGCCCCGCGACGAAGGATACCACGCTGCGATAAGCGGTAAAAACCTGCATACCGTGAGCCGCCACGGCCACCCCACGATCCTCCGGTTGCGAGCGCGTGTTCAACAGCGCCACCGCCGCCCGGAAGTCAGGATGCCAGACGGTACGGTCGGCCTGGAGCACAGCCCGGCTGCGATCCACGCCCCAGGCCAGCGCGGGCAGAGCCAAAATGCCTAACAATGCGGGAGCCAATCGCGGGCGACCTGACCACTTGAGGGGCACGGCGACGAGCTCCGCCAGCCCCAGCGCCAGCAACGGCAACGCCCAAACTAAGTAGCGCACGTGCTGAACGGGGCGTAGTTGCGCCAGGGCAAAGGTGCCCGCCGCGCCAATCACCACAGCGCCGGCCACGATCCCGCCGCGTCGCGGGTCGTCTAACGCCAGCAGGAACAATCCCAGCAACGCCGCCGCCAACAGGCCGTAGCCCCATCCCGAAGCCAGGGAGCGCTCCAGCGGCAGGAGGAAAACGCGCGCAGTGAACAGGTCCGGCCCCAATTCCAACAGGAAAGTTCGCAGAGTCGGCGGCGATCCCGTCGCAAAGCTCTCGAAGCCAAAAGTGACCCGGAAGGCGAACAGGCTCCACAACAGCCACGGCAGGAAGGGCGCTGCCAGCCACTTGAGGTTTTCTCGTCGCCGGGGCCGGAACAGGAACGCCGCCAGCGCCGCGCCCGCCAGGGGGAAGAGAGAAAAGTAATGCGTCAACAACGCCGCCGCGCCGGCGAGCACCCACACCTTCCAGCGTTCGGAAACCAGCCCGTAGACCGCTAACAACACCCAGAAAATCCACAGGGAGTACATCCGCGCATCCCGCGCGTACCACAGCAGCGTGGGATGCAACGCCAGGAGCAGCGGCAGGAGCACCGCGCCGCGCAGACGCAACTTCCGCGCCAGGGTCGCCAGCACAGACAAAGTCAACAATCCGGCGACAACGCTGGGAAAGCGCAACAACAATTCCAAGCCGTTCGACGGTTCCAGGCCGGGCGCGTAAGCCCGCGCCCCCAACACCACGCTCCAGGCCTTGAGAAAGAGGCAATACAACGGCGGATAGGGTTGCTCGAAGCGCAACACATCCAAGAGACCGCCCAGGTCATGGCCCAGCGCCAGATCGGTGTTGAAGATCTCGTCGTACCAGAAGCTCGGCTCACCCACCTGCCAGAGCGCGGCGGCCCAAAAGAGCAGCAACGCGACCAGCAGGATGAGTTTCGCTCCCCCCAACCCCGACCGTGTTTTCATCTCGCGGGCATTATAACGGGGGGCAAAGGAGTGTCAATTGTCCAAACCGCGAAGATTGAGTACAATGATAGTGACTGGTGACTGGTGACTGGGGGCGGTTCAGCGTTTCAACGCATAGAGGCAAAAATCGCACTTACACTGCTCCCAGCCCCCGTCCCCGGGGGCGTCCCAGGCGCGAGTTTCCTCGCAAATCCGCCCCCGGGGACGGGGGCTTAGAGCCTTTGGGAATAGACGTGTCACTTTTGCCATAGTGCGTTTCAACTCAGGAGAGAATGGATGAAACGATTGTGTCGGCGCGCGCTGCTGATTCTAATTGTTGCGTCTTTTCTTACCGCTGGCTACGTGAGCGCGGCGCCTGCTCCACACCCACAAGCCCAGGCACCGACCATCCACGTGGTGCAACCAGGGGAAAACCTTTTCCGCATCGCCTTGCGCTACGGCGTCACGGTCAACGCGCTCATGGCGGCCAACGATCTGCCCAACACCACCATCCATGTCGGCCAACGGCTGGTGATCCCTACCGGCGACGCAGCGCCAGCGCAGCCCGCTACGAATGGCGAGGGGCCTTACACCGTGCAGCCGGGCGACACCCTGAGCAGTATCGCGCTACGACAGGGTGTCACGACGTGGACGCTGATCCAGGCCAACGGGACGACCTGCGCCAACCTGATCTACGCAGGCCAGCAGTTGCTCGTCCCAGGCGCGACGGCCGCCTCTCCTGCGCCGGCTCCAACGGCAGACGCCACTCACTACACCGTCAGGCGAGGCGATACGTTAAGCCGCATCGCCCGGCAGTTCAGTACAACGGCGGCGGCGCTGGCCCATCTGAACGGTATCGCCGACCCCTCGCATCTCTACGCCGGGCAAGTGCTGCGCGTGTCAGGAACCGTGCCCGCACCTGCAGCGCCCATTTCCTACGGCGGGGCCAAGCGCATCGTGATTGACCTTTCGGAGCAGCATCTCTACGCCTACGCGGGCGACCGGCTGGTCTACTCTTTCGTGATCTCAAGCGGGGCCGCGCCGAGCTACACCCGCGCCGGCGAGTTCCGCGTGCAGAGTAAGATCCCCAACGCCTATGGCGCGGCCTGGAACATCTGGATGCCGCACTGGTTGGGTATCTACTGGGCCGGCTCGACCGAGAACGGCATCCACGCGCTGCCGGTTCTATCCAACGGCCAGACGCTCTGGGCGGGCTACTTGGGCACGCCGGTCTCCTACGGTTGCATCGTGTTGGGAACCTACGAGGCCGGCCTGCTCTACAACTGGGCGGAGATCGGTACGCCGGTCTCAATCCGGTACTGAAACAAAACCAGAAATTGGACGCGGATTTTCACGGACTATACGGATATTTTTGTAAAAAACAAGGAAAAATCCGTGTTGATCCGTGATATCCGTGTCCAAAAGCTCACCGTTTTCTCGAATTGAGCTTCCTCACGTAGAATTTCCGCCCTTCGTAGGTCGTTTCGACGAGTTGCCCAGCGGCGATCAGGCCCCGCACAACCGCCCAATCCGCCTCGGCCCGCCCCAGGAACTCGTGTACCGCGTCCTCTCGCATGGGATGCACCGAGGTGATGCTCAACAGGTCCCCGGCGACGTCGCCCGTGAACGCGAAAGCGTTGCCTTCGTACCCCACCAGGTACTCTGCGTGCGCCACTTCGCGCTGGAGGATCTGGTAATCTCGATTGAGGACCTCCTCATCAGGGGAGCGCACCCACGCCTCGGCAGGTGGACGTGTGGGGATCGCTAAATAGGCCGTCTGGGGCTTCAGACGCGCCAGAAAATCGCTCACCGCTCCGATGGCAACCACGCCATCGTTGACGCCCTCGACTAACATCGTCTCCGTCACCAGTTGTCCCGCAAAGACCTGGGCGAACTCGAGTGCGCCATCAAGGATCGCAGGAAGTCGCAAACTCCCGTGGGGGCGATCCACCCGGCGCCAGACCTCTTCGAGCACGGCATCCATCTTCAACGAGACCCAATCCGCCTGCGACAGGGCTGCCCGCACTTCCTCGTGCCAGAGGAGCGAGCTGTTGGTGATCACAGCGATCTTGATCCCCAAAGGCTTCAGCAACGCGATCTCTGCGCCAAGATGAATGTCCAGCGTCGGTTCTCCATCGGGCACAAAGGTCAGGTAATCCACGGGTTCGCCTACTATGCGCGCTTTCTCCACCTTGTCTTGCACTTCCCGCAAGATATCCTCCGGCTCGTAGAAAGCCTGGCGGGCGCTTTGCAGCTTGAGCGTGCGTCCCAGCTGGCAGTACACACACGAGTAGGTACAGATTTTGGGCGGGATGTTATTGATCCCCATACTCCGTCCCAAACGTCTGGATGGAACCGGTCCGAAAACGAGCATACGCTTAATTTCCTAACCCGGCCAAGCCGGAACCAAAAGGGGTCTTTACCGCAGAGAACGCTGAGAACGCCGAGAAAAACAGAAAAAAAACTCTGCGCCCTCTGCGTTATGGGCACTGCCTGCCCATACTACGTCTGCGGTGAAATTCTTGCTTTTTGTGCCAGGACTTGATTGTTAAGTGCCTAACCCGGCCAAGCCGGAACCAAATAAGCCTCAAACCACAAAGGACACCAAACGGCTCACAGCCCCCGGGGACGGGGGCTATGAGCGTTTTGTATGGAAGTCGTTACTACCTAACCCTTGACTAACGTCGCGCCGCATTTAGGGCACTTGATGCTGTAGCAAGGAACGCCGACCTGGTGCGGCTGGCTGTGTCCACAGGATGGGCAAACGCAAGTACCGGCCGGCCCGGAACCGGGTTTGTTGCCACCGCCTCTTCCGCGTCCACCGCCACCGCTGCCCACGCCTTGACCTCTACCTCGACCACTGCCACGTCCTCTGGTAAACATACTCATGAGATTTTACCTCCGTTTATTGAAAGGGGAGCACAAGGATTACCCCTACGGGTAACCACGAGAGCTGCCCCTACCACCGCGCCGCCGGCGTCGTCGCCCGCCACGGCCTTCATCCGGTCTCGACATGGTCCGCCGCGTGTTCATCGAGAGACCAGTTTGTCTCCCTGACGGGGCAACAAGCTGCGCCGGCTCACGATTTTCCACCCATAGCAATCCCAATCGCAGCAGGCTGGAAAGAAGGGCCAACCCTCTATCGGCCAGTTCCACGGCGCGGGAGCGCTCCCGCGTCGCCGGTACAACACCGACCGGGTACGGCTGGACCTCGATAACCGGAGTGCTTGCCGTCGCCAACGCAGCGCGGTCTTGCGATTGTAGCCGCAGTTCCCCGCGTTTTTCTATCGCTGTGCCTGCCATCTTATCTTCCTTTCCGTAATATTCCTTACTTGCTCGAATCGTCAATTTTCTGCAAGAGCGCGGCGACCGACTTGCGCAGCTCGGCGACCTCCTGCTTGAGAGCCGCAACGTCGTTGGACGGCACCGGAGCAGCGGGCGACCCCGCACCCATCCCAGAACCCCCGCCACCGCCCATGCCCGCGTGCGAAGGCCCGGTTGCGCCACCCGCAGAGGGCAACGTCCCGGCCTTGAAAGCTTCCACAGCCTGCAACACGCTCATGCCCCGGGCCGTGTAAACGGGAACCCCCGCTGCGCTGAAGACCTGGAAGGCATTGGGGCCTACGTTGCCGGTGATGACAGCCTGTGCCCTGCTCTGCACTACCGCTTGGGCGGCCTGAATTCCCGCGCCGCCTCCAGCCATAGCTGCGGCATTCTGCTGCGCCTCGAATGTGCCGGTATCTGTATCCACAAAGATGTAACAGGGACAACGTCCGAAGCGCGGATCAACCAATGCCTCCAGATTTGCGCCAGAAGCGCTTACCACGATTTTCATGCAAAACCTCCTTTTGAAGTTATGGATTCCCGTGGAAGGGAGAAAAAATGATAGCCGCTGAAATCCTTATCATCATTCACCAGTACTACAAACTGCATTCTAGGCGCCCTTCTCCAGCCGGTCGAGCCGTTCTATCACCTCAGCCAGCTGCTTGCGCAACTCGCCAGCTATATCCTTCAACGCAGCTACTTCTTCTTCACGAGAAGGAACAGCGGCAGCCGCCGGAGGCGCAGGCGGCGCGGGGGGTGTCGAGGGGATTGCTCCCCACACACCGCGTCCCATACCCATACCACGGCCCATGCCTCGACCCATACCACGGCCCATGCCCATGCCCTGCCTCATACCCATCCCGGCCTGAACGTTGGCTCCGCCTACGGTTTGAAGTTTCCCTGCTTTGTACGCTGCGACTGCTTCTCGCACCGTTCCGCCCCTGAAGAGGTAGACGGGCACATTGGCAGCCTGAAAGACGTTGAAGGCATTGGGGCCGGCGTTACCGGTGATCACTGCCTGCGCCCCATGCTCGATGACGAACTGGGCGGCCTGGATGCCTGCCCCACCTCCGGCGGCGATTGCCGGGTTCTCCACAGCTTCGAACTGCATGGTCTCTGTATCAACGAAAACGTAAATTGGACAACGTCCAAAGATTAGGCTGGCGGGTGCCTCGAGATTGGTGCCGCTGGCTGTAACAACAATTTTCATTTGCCTTCCTCCTGTCAATAAGGTATAATTGGATTTGTGTGTTGGGTGAGGGGTTTGTGAGATTCTTCACCCAGCAGAGGCTCTGGGGCGGGTGGCGAAGTGTAATGGCAACGCCACCCGCTCCGACGCGTTCCGCTGCTTGGCGTGACTACTTCCCTTGCTCAAGTTCCGCAACGCGCTGGCTGATAACATCCAGTTGCTCCTTCAGCCACTTAGCCTGCGTCTCGAGAAGCTCGGCCTCCTGCTCCCGGGTCGGCGGCGTGCCGTAAGGGCTATACGCCGCAGCCGGTGGCACTCCCCCAGCCGGCGCGTACCCGAAGCGTGCCCAGCCGGGCATGCCGGTCGCGTAGTACTGGTTTCGCCGGCGCCAGCCGCCACCACCCCGGCCTCCACCGCGGCCCCAACCCATGCCAAAGCCGCGTCCATAAATTGGATTCGCGTAACCGGGTATGCCGGAGCCAGCACAGTAGCCGGCGCCACGCCCTGTCATTGGGCCTCTTCCCATTGGACCAGTTCCATCTCCTGCTGGCATCTCATTCACCTCCTAGGTTAATCTACTGAATCGTTTCAACTGCTAAACAACACATTACCATCGGGCAGATCTTCGTCCTCGACCTGCGCCACGACCGCGTCCGCGCCCGAACGCGCGCCCCAGCTCCGTCACGGGACGCGGCCAACGAGCGAAGCGTGCTCCAAGCACAGGCCGGGCCGCCGGCACGCCCAGGTTCACAGGCGTCCCCTGCTGTCCAGCATAGCCGTAAGGCGACTGCCCTGGCCCCGGAAGCACTAACGCGCAGTACCCTTCACCGCGCCCGGTCATTGGGCCTTGACCTCGTGGTCCTGTTCCATCAAACCCTGGCATCTCATTCACCTCCTGTTACCAAACTGAGCCTTACCGGCTGCGAAACCGGCTATACGCATCCTTAAACGCATCCAACATCTGCCCCAGTTGCTCCATCTCGGTTGACCAGGCTTCTAATGCGGCCTCGCCATCCGGCGTGAGCCGGTAAACCTTTCGCGGCGGCCCCTGCGCGCCATCCATATCCCAGGTAGGCGAGAGCCATCCGGAGGCCTCCATCTCCTGGAGTGCGCGATAGACAGTCTGCGGGGGCAAGTCTGTGATCCCAAAATCTTCCGCCAGTTGCTCGACAAGCCGGTAACCGTGCGCCGATTTTTGTGCTAAAAGCAAAAGCATCAGCGGTTCTACCACTCGCATTCGCCGTCCCCAGCGGGGGCGTAGCCCACCGCCGCCATGGCCTCGTCCATGTCCTCGCCCTCGTCCTGGCATCTTCTTACCTCCGTCTATGATTATATCATAGTATTCACAAAATGTCAATACTCAAATTTGTGACTTACCGGGTGTGTTTCAGTAGCCGCGACTTACAGTAGTGCCAATTCGCACTATTTGGAAATCGCGCTCCTGCTGTGTCCCCCCCTCACTTTAGTTTCCACACACATACGAGCTTTCAAAGCCCGGAAAATTCGCTATAATAAAAGTGGACAGCATCAAACACAGATAAAGGAGCCTGCGATGGAAAAAGCCAAAAATCTCAGCGAAGTCATCCGCCTGTTCGATCCGCGCCAACCCCTCAAGGGAGAGACGCTGGCGTTCTAC
>JAUWHU010000094.1 GCA_030605705.1 Thermoflexia bacterium
CTCATTATCACTTGGGAGCGACTACGGGGCTTCCGGCGGCCCGCAGCCGAGTTCACCTTCCAGGCGATTTTGTACGCCGATGGCGTTTTCGACTTTGTCTACAATGGTCTACCGGAACAGTTGTGGTTTGAACCCAACGACGACCCGGGGGCAAGTTTGTGGGCCGTGGGCGTGGCACCCGGCAGCGTACCTGGGCCGCAGTTGGTCACGTTGACCGATTTACCGTTCAGCACTGGGCCAGATGGGGTGCTACAGGATTACCACCTGGAATTCCGCCAGCATCTGCATCAACTGTTTGCCCCCCTGGCCGGGTTGATTTTGATAGCCAGTGTACTCATTGTGATAGGGTTCCCGTTGCTGTTCCGCTTTACCCTGGTCAATCCCCTCAACGCGCTGCTGCGCGGTGTTCGGCGCATCGAAGCCGGGGATTATTCCAGCCGTGTGCCGGTGCAATACCCGGACGAGATCGGCTTTCTGACGCGAGCGTTCAATGCGCTGGCCGCACAATTGGGAGACCTGATCCAGAACCTGGAAGCGCGCGTAGCCGCGCGCACCCAGGCGCTCAATGCGGCCAACACGCACTTGCGGGCCGAGATCGCGGAACGCGAACAGGCACAGGCGACCCTCATTGAGCAACAGCGCGCTCTGGCCGCCTTTGAGGAGCGCGAGCGACTGGGGCGCGATCTTCACGACGGCCTGGGGCAGGTGATGGGCTATATCAACGTGCAGGCGCAGACCGTCAAAACGATGTTAGCCGCCGGACAAACCTTGCCGGCACAGGCCAACCTCCAGCGTATTACGCAAGCAGCGCAGGAAGCCCACGCCGACATCCGCGACTTTATCCTGGGATTGCGCGCCGACGATGCCCCCCGTCAGAACTTTTGGGAAGCCCTGCGCGACTATCTGCGCCAATTCCAAACGACCTACGGTATTGAAACCCGCCTCAGCCTGCCCGATGGCGCGCCCCTCCCCGAGTTCGGGCCGGTCGTGGAGGAGCAACTCTTGCGCATCATCCAGGAGGCGTTGACCAACGTGCGCAAGCACGCCGCCGCGCGCCAGGTAGAAGTGCTGTTCAACTTTACCGCCGCCGCTACCCACGTCATCATCGCCGACGATGGTTGCGGCTTTGAACCCCCCTCTATCCCCCCCGTGGGGGAGCCTGCCCCGAGCTTGTCGAAGGGGACAGAGGGGGGTAAACATTTTGGTCTGACGATGATGCGCGAACGGGCACAAGCGGTGGGCGGGCAGGTGGAAATCCGTTCCGCGCCGGAGCAAGGCGCCTGTGTTCTCGTCCACGTCCCGCGCCTGGTCACTGCGTCTGACAACGACGCGGAGCTATCTGACCTGGCCGGGCTGCGCCTGTTGCTGGTGGATGACCACCCGCTGTTCCTGGAAGGGCTGCGCAGCCTGCTCACCGCGCGCGGCTTTACCGTGGTGGGTGTAGCATGCGACGGCCAGGCCGCGCTCGAACAGACCCGCGCTCTGCGTCCCGACGTGGTGGTGATGGACATGCACATGCCGGGCGGCGGCCTGGAAGCCACCCGCGCCATCAAAGCCGAACTGCCGGAGACCAAAATCGTCATGCTCACCGTCGCCGAAGATGACGCGCACCTGTTCGAGGCCATCCAGAGCGGCGCGTCAGGTTACTTGCTCAAAAGCCTGGACGCCAACCAGTTCTGCGCGCTCCTGGCCGGCCTGCTGCGCGGCGCTGCGCCCCTGGCGCCGGGCCTGGCGGCGCGTATCATGGCCGAATTTTCCCGTCGCGATACCGTCGGGGCGGGCCTTGTGCCCGCCCAGGCCAAATTGACCGCGCGCCAGGAGAAAATTTTAGGCCTCGTCGCGCAAGGGTTGATCTACAAAGAGATCGCTCAACGCCTGTACCTCAGCGAACAGACCGTCAAGTACCATATAAGCCAAATCCTGGAAAAGTTGCGCGTCGAGAACCGCGCCCAGGCCATTGCCTACTACCATCGCCTGCAACAAAAATAGCCCTACCCCGCGCTCCGCGCCCCCGGGCATCGTAGCCGCGATTTACAGTAGTGCCAATTAGCACTATTTCCATATCGCGTTAGTTGAGCGAGGTATGGAAACTGCTCGGTGCCCCGCGCCCTCGTAAACGGGGGCGGTTCGCCTTAATTCTGAAACACACCCGAGCCTGGGCCGAGGTGTCTCTGACATAGAATGTGGTATAATAGCGCTTGTGCAATGCCAAGAACTCGATGATTCCTGGCATAGGCGACGGGTAAAGTAGAGAAGGAGTGACAGGTAATGCAGACAGTTGAGGCTCAGGTCATAGACCCTACGCTTTTGAGGCTACTACAGCCGATTCAACTGCCCAAGCTCACCAGGGTGGTGATTGCTGTACTGCCGTCAGAGAGCGACGAGCGAGCAGCGTGGCTGCAAGCCTCCGCTGACTGGCTGAGCCAGGCGTACGGTGACGATGAGCCAGAATACACACCTGAGCTGGTCAAAAAACCCAACCCCGAGTTTGACCGATGAACGAAGGTGACGTGATCCTGGCTTCACTTCCTCAAGCCGATGGTCGAGCTAAAAATCGGCCGGCCGTGGCGTTGCGTGAACTGCCACCCTATGGCGATATGCTGGTCTGCGGCGTCAGCACCCAAGTGCATCAATTGGTGTCAGGCTTTGACGAGCGACTTAGCAGGTCAGATACCGATTTTACTGCCAGTGGACTGCTGGCCGATTCGATCATCCGCCTGGGTTTTCTGGCC
>JAUWHU010000562.1 GCA_030605705.1 Thermoflexia bacterium
CAGCACAGACGCAGCCCTCAGACTCGCCAGACTCTCCTGTGCCGGCACCGGAGACCGCCGCTGTGACCTGCTAACCGGTCCCTGCCTGCCAATTGGCACTACTAGAAATCGCGGCTACTTTTCATCCCTTAGACGCAGACAGCCCCGCCGCGTTGTATCTGCGTGTCTTTGTGATACATTTCTCTTACGGTACTGGATATTGGTAATTTTGCTCATAGTAACGACTTTAGTCGTTCAGAGCGACTGAAGTCGCTACTACGCCTGTTGCGGAGGGATCTATGCGTCGTATTTTACCCATCGTTATGCTCCTGGTCGTCTTGCTGGTGACGGGCTGCGCCGATCTGGCGCAGTTGTTGCCCGCTGAAGACGAGCTCACGGAACCCCAGGCGGCTTACACCGCCCCTACGCCCGAATCATTCCCGCCGGCTGTCACCACGGCCGCCCGCATCCGGGAGCGAGGGCAGCTCCTCGTCGGCATCCGCTACGATCTCGAACCTTTCTCCTACATCGCCGCCGACGGCGCGCCGGCGGGACTGGAAGTTGACCTGGCGCGAGAACTGGCCCGGCGTTGGCTGGGCGACCCCGACGCCGCGCGCTTCCGTCAGGTGCGTTCCGACACGGCGCTGCAGCACCTCCAGGAGGGGGATGTGGACATCGTGCTGGCAGGCATCGTGCATACCCAACAGGCCGAAAGCGGCGGCGACTTCAGCCCGCCCTATTTCATGGACGGCCTGGCCTTGCTCACCTTCCCCGATGCCGGCATCGGGGGCGTCAGCGATCTGGGCGGGCACAAAGTCGGCATGGTTGACCGGAACGGCGTCCTACCCGACCTGGAGACGGTGGGGCCGATCACCACCACCTACGTGGCTTACGATAACTTCTTCCAGGTGGTTGAAGCGCTGCGCACCCGGCAGATTGATGCCTACGCCGACCAATATCACCGCCTGGAACGCGCCCGCCGCATGGTCGCCGGAACCCTCATCGTAGGCCAGCTCACCTCCGAGCCGGTGGCGCTGATATACCGCGAGAACGATCCCTTCTTCGCCAATCTCGTCGCCTGCACCTTCCAGGACATGGCGACCGACGGCACGCGGGACGCGCTCTACGCCCGGTGGCTGCCCGACACCTCGCCGCCGACAATGCCAAGCTGGGCGGGCGCGGCTCCCACGCCGGCTCTGGCAGATTCGCCCCAGGAACGCTACGCCGGCAACTTGATCGCGGGGATCCGGCAGCGCGGCGTCCTGGTGGTAGGCTACTTCCCCGACCGCTGGCCGTACAGTGCGGATCGGGACGATGGCGTCCAGACCGGCTTCGAGGTGCGTCTACTCGAACGCATGGTGGAGCGCTGGCTGGGAAGCCGTCAGGCCATCACCTTCGTGCCGGTGACGGAGGCCACAGCCTTCCAGCAATTGGAGAATGGCGATCTGGACATGCTGGTGGGTGGATGGGTGCATACCGGCGACGCCGAGGCGCGCATGGATTTCTCGCTCACGCTTTTCGATGATGGCGTCAGCCTCCTTTCCCTGAGCACAGCTCCGATCCAGACGCCGGCGGAATTGGGCGGGCAACCGGTGGGCGTGATCGCCGGATCGGCCGGCCAGACCGCAGCCCCGACCCTCGGCTGCAATGCCATCCCCTACCCCGACCGCGACACGGCAGTCGCGGCCCTCCAGCAAGGCGATGTGGTCGCTCTGCTGGCCGAGCGTTTATATCTGCTGGAGCCGCTCTATCGTGAGGAGGGCTTCTTTCTCACCGATACCCGCCTCACCTCGCGCCCGATCGCCTACGTCCTCCCGCAGGGGGATTCAGCTTTCCGTGACCTGGTCAACCTGACGTTAGCCACGCTGCGCGCTGATGGGACATTCGCGGACCTGTATACTGCCTGGTTCGACGATCCCGTCCCGGCGCAGGCACCCTGGCCGGGAAGCCCCGTGATCTCCCTGAATCTGAACGCGCTACCTTGAACGCGCGGAAGCGGCCGGTGACGCACTCCCGGGTTTTGTTCCCCCTGGGATTGGCCGCGGGGCTTTCCCTGCTCGGCGATCTGACTCTCTACGCCGTGCTACCCACCCATCGCCAGTCCGTGGGGCTGAGTTTGGGCGCAGTCGGCGTCATGTTGGGAGTCAACCGGCTGGTCCGCATCCCAGGAAACCCGGTAGCAGGATTTATCTTAGACCGCGTGGGGCGGCGGAAGATTTTCATCCTCGGCATGTTGTTAGGCGTGCTCTCCACGCTGGGATACGGCTTGCTGCACGGGTTCGTGCCGTTCCTGATGGCCCGCATCGTCTGGGGCGTCGGCTGGACGCTCATCAACGTTGGCGGCATGACCATTGTCCTGGATGTGAGCACCCCGGCCAATCGCGGGCGGTTGACGGGTTCCTACAATGCCTGGGTGCTGGCGGGATTTGCGCTGGGGCCGCTGCTGGGGGGCTTTTTGGTAGACGCGCTTGGCTTCCGGGCGACCATGTTGAGCTACGCCGTGGCTACCGCCATCGGTTTGCTGATCGCCCTCGTGGGGCTGCCGGAGACTGCCCCGCAGCTCGGCGCCGGCGTCCGGCAAGGGCGGAACGCGGCCTCTTCACCGCTACGCCAGCTGGGTGATCTCTGGCAAAACAGCCGAGGATTGTTTCGCAGTATCCCCGGCCTCTTGCCCGTTCTGCTGTTGTATTTACTCGCCCAATTTGCCAACCTGGGGGTCATGCTCTCTACCGTCAATCTGCTGCTTGAGCAGTGCTGTGGCCCGACGATCAGCGTAGGCGCATTTGCGCTGGGGGTTGCCTCGGCCAGCGGTATCCTGTTGGCAACGCGCTCCTTGTTAGCTGGCGTGGTCGGCCCTGTGGCAGGGCGGCTCTCCGACGTCCGCTGGGGACGCAGGACAGTGATCGCCGGTAGTCTGGTGGTGGGCGCCGCCGCTTTCGGGCTGCTCGCCATCGCCAACTCGTTGTGGGCCATCGTGTTGGGGCTGGCCCTGGGCGCGGTGAGCTCGGGGACAGTGATGTCCGTCCTGACCGCGCACGTCGGCGACCTCACGCCGCCGGGCAAACAGGGCGCCATGATGGGAATTTATGCCACTGCCGGGGACATTGGAGCTGCCGCCGGGCCGTTCCTGGCCTTTGCCCTGCTCCCGGTCATAGACCTCCAGGGAGTCTATCTGCTCTGCACGTTAGCCTGCCTCGGCGGGCTGCTGCTGCTCCGGTGTACAGAGTGAAGATTTACCGGGCTTAGCAGACCTCCGAGATTTACAAAACCTCAAAGGCCTGAAAGATATTCCCCCTCTCTATCTCTATCTCTGTCTCTATCTCTTGCCGTCTCCACATTCGTATTTTGGCCTGATCATGGTAAAATAGGGTTTGTGAATGAACAACACCCATCCCAGGAAACACCCAGGCAACCGGCCGGGGTTGTGAGTTGCCTGACGACCGGTTTCGAGATTATCGCACATCATCCGCAACTGGCGCTCCTCCCCGCATTGCTCGATCTCTATCTGTGGTTAGGCCCACGGCTCTCCATAGCCCCGCTGATAGCGGCGACGCGGCAATGGTGGGCGGAAGCGCCCAGCCCGGAGATGGCGCCAATTTACCAGACTTTCAATCTGCTATTGGATGAGCTGGCGACAAATTACAATCTCTTCGCGCTATTGAAGCCGGCGCCGTTTTTGGGAGTGCCCGCCCTCATGGCAGAGCGGTTGACGCTGGCGCGGCCCTTTGGCCCACGTCCCGATCTGCCGGTTTCTGACCTGGGCATGGCCCTGGCTTGGGTCTGTGTATTGATCGGCGTGGGGTTAGGACTGAACGCCCTCTATCTCTGGCAAGTCGGGCGGCGCGTGGTCTCGGAGACGGAAACGGCGGTTCCAGGCCCTGTCGAACCGGCTAAGCTCTGGGGAAATCTACTGCGACTGACCATGCTGCTGCTGGTGACCTTCTTCATGCTTATCACACCCGGCTCTATGGTGCTGTTGATTTTGACCGCCATCTCGGCCACCATCGCGGGCCTGTTTATCATGCTCGTGCTCTCGCTCGTCTTCTTCGTGCTCTTCCATCTCGTCTACACGGTGCCCGGTATGGTGCAGCTGCGCCAACCACCACTCCAGGCGCTCCGAGATAGCCTGAGCCTGGCGCGGGTGGATCCCTTAGGCACGACCGGTTTGGTGCTAATGCTGATCGTGATCAGCCAGGGATTGAACTTTGTCTGGGCGTTGCCCGACCCGGCCACCTGGGCCACCGTGGTAGGGATCATGGGACACGCCCTTGTCAGTACAGCGCTCACGGCGACGGTGTTAATATTTTACCAGGAACGTCTGGTGCAGTTAGAGATACTACAGCGCGCCTACACTACCCGGGGTGAACCCGCCCAAGACGCCGCCCAGGCCGCACACTCACACACAGACACGTAGCGTGGCAAATGGCGAATTGCAAATTACGAATGGCAAATTACGAATTGCAAATGGCAAATGATGGACTATGATTCTCACGGATGCAGTCCTGGGCGCACCCACACAGGACAACGCAAGTCTTGTAGAATGATTCTATGGTAGCGTAGCCCCTGGTGGGGGATTTCTGGCCCGCGTAAGGTCGTGTTTTGGAGAGACTATGGTTGAGCAAGCAAAAAACGAAACGTTAAAATATGATGCCTCCAGCATCCAGGTTCTGGAAGGTCTGGAAGCCGTCCGCCGCCGTCCCGGCATGTACGTGGGCGGCACCGACATCCACGCGCTGCACCATCTGGTCTACGAAGTGGTGGATAACTCCATTGACGAGACATTGGCCGGGGCCTGCGATCACATCAGGGTGACGATTTATCCCGATAGCAGCGTCTCGGTGTACGATAACGGACGCGGCATCCCCGTGGGGGAGCACCCGGAGAAGCATGTTTCGGCTTTGCAGCTGGTGCTTACCACGCTGCACGCCGGCGCCAAGTTCGGCGGTGGAGGATATAAAGTTTCCGGTGGCCTGCACGGTGTCGGCGTCTCCGCCGTCAATGCCCTTTCGGAATGGATGGAGGTAGATGTACGCCAACCCGACGGTCTGTACACCCAACGCTACGAGCGCGGTATCCCCGTCACTGAGGTCAAACGGGTCAACAAGACCAGATATAAAGAAACCGGCACCACCGTCACTTACCGCTTCGATCACACCATTTTTGAGGAGGTGGATTACAGCTTCGAGACGTTGGCCCAACGTTTCCGCGAGATGGCTTTCGTCACCCGTGGTGTGACCATCGAGCTGATTGACAAACGGGTCAAGCCCTTCCCCCGTCATACGACCTTCTACTTTGAAGGGGGCATTCTTTCCTTCGTGCGTTTCCTGAACCGGAACCGGGAGACGCTGCACAACCCCATCTACGTGGAGAAAGAGGTGGAGGGCATTTCCGTAGAGGTGGCGCTCCAATACACCAATAGCTACCGCGAGACGGTGCTGACGTTCGCCAACACCATCAATACGGTTGACGGGGGCACCCACCTCACCGGCTTCCGCTCCGCTCTGACGCGCACCCTCAACGATGGCATCCGCAAGCTGGGCATCCTCAAAGACAGCGATCCCAACCTCACCGGCGAGGATGTGCGGGAGGGATTGACGGCCGTCGTCAGTATCAAGATCCCGGAACCGCAATTCGAGAGCCAGACCAAAGTGAAGCTGATGAACTCGGAGGTCAAGAATGTGGTGGAGGCCGCCCTCGGCGAGGCGCTGAGCGAGTTCCTGGAGAAGGATGCGCGGGCAGCTCGCCGCATCGGCGCGAAATGTCTCACCTCGTTCAAGGCCCGCGCGGCGGCCCGCAAAGCCCGCGATCTCGTGATTCGCAAGAGCGCGCTGGAGAGCATGACGCTGCCGGGGAAGTTAGCCGACTGTTCAC
>JAUWHU010000593.1 GCA_030605705.1 Thermoflexia bacterium
GACGCGCCCGAGGTCTTTCACCAGGTTCTTGACGACTATATCCGCCAACAAAAAAGACCCGTGATATTTGATCTCGGAACGGGCGAAGAACACTGGAACTTCCCCGTTTACAAGTACGAGACAGATTACACGCAGAATGGGAACAACATACGTCGTTACACGGTCAAGCTCTATTACGCGAGCGACGGCGTCGGCGACGACATCGATCTTGTGGGAACACGGGTGTCTTCCAGCACTTATTATTACTGGCTTGAACTTGATGAGAATGAAACGGTTACAGGGTCGGGATGGGAATCGGGCACTATCCCTCCCAAAAAGGCGTTCGAACCGTTCGGGACGGATCCATTTATAAACTCGATCTATGAAGATGACCCGGGGAGAGATTTCTATCAGGAGGTGAAGGGCATTAACGCGGTCGTGGGTGATCCCTACGAGGGCAACGATACCTTCGGGAATGCTGTTTCCCTGCATGGGGGCCATTACTCGCTCGTAGCCGTGACGAATGATTATTTCAAGGTGGTTGATCTTGAAAAGGGAGATAAGCTTTACGTCGGCATAAGCTCGGAACATGGGGCAAGCGTTTCGCTGAAGGTTTATGACGACCCCGCGGGTGATCCCGTGGCTGTTATAGAGAGAAGCGGCGAGCAGGTGATAGAGGCGGCCCGGACGGGGGATTATTATCTGGAGGTTGTCCCCTGGAATCCTGCCATGGGTCCATATTACGAGTTGACGCTCCGGCAGAGCCTCGCCTATCAGGGCATATTCCCGGTTGACCCGGGGGGATCGTGGGCCACAGGGATAACAGTTCTGGGTTCGGAAGACGCAAAAAAAATCGTTGTCGCGCAGATGGACCCTGATGGACAGATCAAGAATTCTTTTGCTTCATCGTCCAAGAGTCATCTTGTGGGTGTGCTTGAAAGGGATTTTGGAGTTACGTCGCATTACAAGGGGTATTTGAGGATTGATTCGGACGGTCCCATACAGGGACTTCAGGTGGTGACAACCGGCGGCGATCTGATGTTTGGATCAAAGCTTATTCCGGCAGACAGCGCCTCTTCAGAGGTGTTCTTCCCTCATTTTATCAGAGGAACGTTTTTTGGCGCGGAGAAGACCTGGTTTGGCCTGATAAATATTGGAAATGATGATGAAGAGGTTGAACGCTTTGCCTATGATGAAGAAGGCATACTGGTAGGCACGGATACCATATCGCTCGCGCCCGGCCAGAAAATAGAAGAGGACACGCTTGAGGTGGGAATCCTTGGCGGAGCGAGCAGCATGAAAGCCTTGGCAACAAGCGGGCGAGACTGTCTCGTGGGGTATATCAAGTTTTTCAGACCGTCTTCGCCCGGCGACTCTTCCATACCTTGCGGGTGCGCTCTTGTGCCTCTGCCTCTTGAAAGGGCGTCTGCTTTGATTGTGCCTCATTGCGCCTGCAATGATTACTGGCGCACCGGAATCGCGGTGATGAATACCGGCAGTGAGGATACTGTCGCAACCCTAACCGCGTATGATGCGGACGGCTATGAGATCCATGTTGCGCAACGCATGATCAGAGTGAATCAGAATCTCGTGGAAGAAGTCGCGGATATTTTCCAGTCGTGGGATGTGGCCGCGCTGAAGGTGGAATCGGATAACGGTCAGCCGCTTTGCGGGTTTGTATCATACGGGTCGGCAAATGGTGTACAGTTTTCCGGGGTTCCGCTTTATGGCGCCGCTCCCGCTTTCACTGATCTGTATCTTCCTCACATTGCCTGTCTCGGCATATGGGGCACAGGCATAGGAATAATGAACACCGGCGATAGCGCCGCGTATATTTTCTTTTCGCTCTTCGATGGTGACGGAAATCTCCTTGATGAAACGATCCGCGACGTGAAGAAAAATCAGCGTATATCCTCCCTCATAAAAAATCTTTTCGACAGCGGGGTGCCACAGTCCGCGCGGTACATGAAGATAAAATCTACCGGTCCTGTAAACGGTATGTACCTTATAGCAACAACTGACAGCCGGAGGTTGATGGGGAGCGGGATCGGTTTTTGAAGAGAGACTATTTTTGAAAGGTGAAAATATGAAGAAGTTTTGCGCAGCGGCTGTGCTTTTATTCCTTTTTATACCGATGATGTGTCTTGCCGGTGGTGAGAGAACGGTTACAATCCTCTATACGGGTGATATCGCTGGTCAGATAACTCCAAAACGTGGCTGAGGCGGAAAAACTGTGGGCGGTCTTGCCCGCAACGCTGCTGCTGTTCAATCTGTCAGAAAAAGCGGTGAATCAGTGCTTCTTCTGGACTGCGGGGGCATGTTTCTGACGAGGATCTTCGCGCCTGACGGCCTTGCTATCGCAGCGGAAACCGGGTTCAAAGCGATGGACAAGATGGGCTATGATGCCATGAGTCCGGGGTGGAAGGAATTCTCCCTCGGGACGGAGTTTCTGAAGAAGGCAATGGAAGATCTGAGTTTTTCCCTGATCACGTCCAATCTTGTACACAGGGACAGCGGGATTTCCTTTGGCAGGGAATATGTCATAAAGAAGACAGGAGATGTCCGTGTGGGCATAGCCGGAGTTATGGCTCTAAATGCGCTGGAAAATGTGACGGACAGGGAATCGGTAAAAGGCCTTAAAGTCCTTGACCCGGAAGATGTCCTGAAAAGAATGATTCCTGAGCTAAGGAAGAAGGCCGACTTTATAGTCTTACTTTCACAGTGTGGGTTTGAGGCGACGACAGCGCTGGTCAACGCGGTTGACGGTATCGACCTTGCTGTGGCAGGGGGGAGAGACAAAGCCGGCGCGCCTGTTGCCCCGGCGCCCTGCGGGTCTGAATCAGTTCAGGCGGCGCCTGGCGGCGCAGTTGACGGTGCCGCTGTCTCCGTTGTCAAAGCGCCATTCCTTGGGACGAAGCTGGGGTATTTTCAGGCAACCCTGGATGACGCGGGAAAAGTGGCGCGCAGCGCGAAAAAGGTGATATATCTGGGATCCGGTGTTTCGTTGGATCCCGAAATTGCCGCTATTACCGGAGATGAGATGCACAAGAAAGTCAGAGAGGAAAGAAAAATACGGGCCGAGAAAAGAGAGAAGGAAATTATACAGGAAGCAAAGGAATTGTGGAAGTTGTCCCCTGAGGAATATATGCGTATGCAATTGAAAGAACAGGCGGAATCGATGAAAGGAAAGAAAAAATGAAACGTGCTTTAACGGGTTTGTTGCTGTTTGCATTCATGCTGGTGATGGTTGCGGGCTGCGCGCACGTCCGCAACATTGACCGGACAGGGGAAGAGGCGCTCAGACAGCAGGTGGAGACGGAATGGAACGCCAAGGTCAATAAAAAATGGGGAACTGTATATGATCTGACAACAGAGGCCTACAGGAAAGAAATAAAACGAGATATTTTCATAAGCAGGGCCAATGCGGTGATTAAGAGCTTTGATATCAGGGAGATCAGAATACTGGCCTCCGGCAGGGATGCCAGCGCCAGAGTTGACTGTGTTGTTACTCAGATGGGTCATGATTTCAATATTACCATCACGGAAAAATGGGCGATGGAAAATGAAGGCTGGTATCTGGAGCTTACGCCCCGGAGCTTTCCTGGTGCTGTGAAATAGTGCAAGGACCCGTTATTTATGGAACAAAATTTCTCTATTCATGATACTCGAGGATCTTCAATAAGGATTATTTTATGAAAAGCAACAGGAGGAAGAAAGGATAATGTCTCGAGTATATTTATTTGCGTTTCTGGTGGCAGCACTTATCTGGTGTCCTGAGGGTGCTCTGTGTGAGTGCATAAAGGGGGATTGTCTCAATGGACAAGGTACCATGACATATCCTGAAAGCAAAAACTTTAAGCAATATACGGGACAATTTAAAAGCGGCAAAAGGGAAGGTGAGGGAACAATGATCGGATTATCCGGTGATACTTATGTCGGTAAGTGGCATAACGATAGACCTGATGGCCATGGAATCCTGACTTATCCCGACAGTCAGCAATTCAAGAAATATAACGGAGAATTCAAGAACGGTACCAAAGACGGTCAGGGGGTGCTGACCTTCTCGGACGGCAGGAAATTCATGGGGCAGTGGAAAACGGAAACTACCGTTAAAAAGGGGCCGGCCCCCAAAAAGTTTGGTGAAGCGGCAACAGCCAAATATCTATGGTACAAGCGTTACGCGGTGGGGACTATGCTATTTCCGGATGGCAAAAAAGAAGAGGGGACCCTTATGGAGAATGGTGATTTTATCAAAGACAATTGAAGGACCTTCTTTCAAATTAAGGTTTAATCCCTGCGGTGTTATTCAATTCTTATACCTTTATCATATTCTTCGCCGTTGTCGTTGCCTTTAATTATCTTCCGCTGCGATGGCGTCTGAAGAAGGCGGGGCTCCTCGCCGCGAGTTACCTTTTCTATGCTGCGTGGAACCCCCCGTTCGTTATCCTTCTGTGGATATCCACGCTGGTGGACTGGATTGCCGCCAGACGTATATATAATGCCGGGACAAAAACAGCGCGTAAACTGTTTATGTCCGTCAGCCTCGCCGTAAATCTGGGGCTGCTCTGTTTCTTCAAGTATGCGGGATTTCTCCTCGAAAACTTCACGATACTCATGCACTGGATGCATATAGCGTATGAGCCGGCGCGGCTGGACATTATTATTCCGCTGGGCATATCCTTCTATACATTCCAGACGCTGTCCTACACACTGGATATCTACAGAGGCAAAGGCCGTCCGTGGCACTCCTTTCTGGATTACGCCCTCTACGTCGCCTTTTTCCCGCAGCTCGTGGCCGGGCCCATCGTGCGCGCCTTTCATTTTCTGCCCCAGTGCCTGAAACCGCCAAAGGTGACAGGCCGTGAAATGGCCTGGGGTCTGTCGCTCTTCACTCTGGGGTTGTTTGGAAAGATCGCGATAGCCGATGCTCTGCTGGCACCGGTGGTGGAGGCGATATATGACGTCAATGGTTATCCTGACATTGTAAGCTCATGGTGCGCGACGGTTGCATTTGCCGGTCAGATATTCTGCGATTTTGCGGGATATTCCACCTGTGCTATAGGCGTGGCAAAGTGTCT
>JAUWHU010000090.1 GCA_030605705.1 Thermoflexia bacterium
GTAACAGGCAGTAATCTGAACCGCCAAGACGCAAAGGACGCAAAGAAACATCAGAAAACTTGGCGTTCTTTGCGCCCAGGGCTGTTCAGTTCTCCGCATAGAGCGGCTAAATCGACAGGATTTACAGGATTAACAAGATAAAAACAAGAAAAAATCCTGAAAATCTTGTTAATCCTGTCCAAAAATGAAGCGTTTATTTAGAACTGAACAACCCTGTCTTTGCGCTTTTGCGGTGAATTTTCTACTCAACAGGACAACCAACTCTCTACAGGGGGGAACACCGAAGAGGTGACCAATGGAAATTCCTCCCATCCCCCTGGCAGAGACGCTGGACTTTCTGGTGAGTCTGTTGAACATCCCCAGCCCTACCGGGGATACCGCCGCCGCGCTGGACTACGTCGCCGATTTCTGCAAGGACCTGCCTTTGGAACAGCGACGGCCTCGCAAAGGTGGGCTGCTGCTCACCTGGCCGGGGGATGAAAGCCGTCCCCGCGCTCTGACAGCTCACGTGGACACGCTGGGAGCGATAGTGCAAAAGATCAAAGACGATGGCCGACTGCAGCTAAGCGCCATCGGCGGCTTCGACTGGCACTCGCTGGAAGGGGAAGGCTGCACCATCACCACCGCCAGCGGTCTCGCCTATCGCGGCAGTATCCTCCCCACCAAAGCCTCCGTCCACATCTACGGCAACGAAGCCCGCGAGCTAAAACGGGTGGCCGAAAACTACGAGGTGCGGCTGGACGCCCGCACGTTGGATGTGGACGAGACCCGTGCCTTGGGTATCAACGTGGGAGACTTCGTCGCCATTGACCCGCGCGTCGAAATGAACGCGGGCTTCATCCGCTCCCGCCACCTGGACGACAAAGCCGGCGTGGCCGCGATCTACGGCGCGCTGCTGGCGCTGCACCGTGCCGGGTTGGCCCCCCGCGACCGGGTGGATATTCTCATCTCCGGCTACGAGGAAGTGGGACACGGCGCTGCTGCTGGATTGCCCTCCGATATGGCTGAGCTGGTGGCAGTGGACATGGCTGCTGCCGGTGGGCCACAAAACTCCGACGAGTTCTCCGTGGGGATTTGTGCCAAAGATTCCGGCGGGCCTTATCACCTGGAGCTGCGCCGCCGCCTGGAGACGCTGGCGCAAACCCACGAGATTCCCTACCGTGTGGATATCTATCCCTACTACGGCTCCGATGGCGGGAGCGCGTGGCGGGCCGGGGCGGATTGCAAAGTCGCGCTCATCGGCCCCGGCGTGGACGCCTCGCACTCCTACGAGCGCACGCACCGCGACTCCGTGGAGGCCACCGCCCGGCTCATCGCCGCCTATCTGCTGTCCGCATGAGCCAGATCGCCCCACCCCTCAAGGGTTGGCGCATCCCTTACCTGACGACGGACTTGCCCGGCGCCGGCGGACGCTTGCGCGTCACGCCGGAGGATTTCGTGGTGGAGGAAGTCCCCGCCTACGAGCCGAACGGCGAGGGAGAGCATACCTTCTTCGCGGTGGAAAAGCGCAATCTCTCCACCCCTCTGCTGGTCAAGGCAGTCGCCCACGCGCTGGGCGTACCCTCCCGGGCGATCAGTTACGCCGGGATGAAGGACGCCCGCGCCGTGACGCGGCAAGTGCTCTGCGTGCAATTTATCTCGCCGGAGCAACTCCTGGCGCTGGAATTGGAGAATGCGCGGGTACTGTGGGCCAAACGGAACACACGCAAGCTGCGCATTGGGCACCTGCGCGGCAACCGCTTCACCCTGCGCATCAACGATGTGCATCCTGAGACAGCGACCCGCGCCCCCGCGATCTTAGCGGTGCTGGCGCGGCGCGGCGTCCCCAACGGCTACGGCGTCCAGCGGTTTGGCGCGCACGGCGACAACCACGAGATCGGGCTGCTGCTGTTGCGACAGCAACGCGACGCACTGCGCGCGCGGGGAATCCGCTCGCTCCCCTTCCGGCGGCATCGCTTCTACCTGAACTCACTACAATCCGCCCTCTTCAACCACTACCTGACAGAGCGATTGCAGCGCGGGCTGCTGGACGACGTCCTGCCGGGAGATGTGGTCAAGAAGCACGCAACCGGCGGCATATTCACGGTGGAGGACGTAGCGGCGGAGCGACCACGGGCGCAACGCTGGGAGATCAGCGCCACGGGGCCGATCTATGGTTCCAAGATGTTGCCGGCGCAGGGCGAGGCCGCTGAATTAGAAGCGGCAGTGCTGGCAGAGGCGGGCCTTACGCTGGAGGAATTCCGCCCGGCGAAGCTCAAAGGCTCCCGCCGGCACGTGCGCTACCGGCCAGAGGATCTCGCCTGGCGCATGGAAGGTGATTCACTGGTGATCTCCTTCTTCGCCCCCAAGGGAGCCTACGCCACCATGCTCCTGCGCGAATTGATGAAGACAGAAGTAACTGGAGAATAGAGAACGGGCGACCACTCTCTATTCTCTATTCTCCACCCTCCATTCTCTACTCTCCACTCTCTATTCTCTATTCTCTATTCTCTATTCTCCACTCTCTATTCTCTATCCTCTATCCTCCATTCTCTATTCTCCACTCTCTATTCTCCACTCTCCATTCTCCATTCTCTATCCTCCACTCTCCATTCTCTATCCCCCCATCTGGCACTAAAACGGAAAACAGTGTACAATAGATAAGCAAGGGTAGCCACTGTCTTCCGCCAGCAGTAACACTCTGCTTCAGTCAATTCCTCATTCTGCCGTTGCCCCACCGCGTAACATTTGCGACCGTCGAACCGTTACAGGAGTAGACCCAGTACATGCAACCATCCGATGAGCGATTGGTACACCAGGCCCGCCGAGGTGACAAGGCCGCCTTCGCGGAACTCTTCACCCGCTACGAGGGCCGTATCTTTGGCTATCTCTATCGCATGGTGGGCGAGCGTGCCTGGGCCGAGGACCTGGCCCAGGAGGCGTTTATCCGTGCCCACCAAAATCTGGGTCGCCTGGGGCCGCCCTACAATTTCAAGGCGTGGGTCTACCGTATCGCCAGTAACTTGGCGCTGGATGCACTGCGCCGCTACCACTACGAAGCGCCGTTGCCTGACTGGGACAGCGGCACAGCGACCGCGTTAGAGCCTACCGACCAGCGGCGCGAGGGCGATCCCGAACGTCAGGCGCGCCTGGCGGAAGTGCGCGCCGCCGTATGGCGCGCGCTCCATCAACTTCCGGATACCTACCGGCAGATTCTCATCTTGCGCGAATTCGATGGGCTTTCTTACCGGGAGATAGCGGCTGTATTGAGCATCTCGCTCGACAACGTGCGCGTCACGCTGAACCGCGCCCGGTCACGTTTCCGTGACCTCTACGGACTCCAGGTGCTGATGGAAGAAGGCCGGCTAACCTGCCATGAATTGGACGAGCTGCTTTCCGTCTATGTGGACGGCGAGTTGGATCGCGCCGGGCGCAAACGGGTCCAAGACCATATCGCGGTTTGCCCAGCTTGCCAGAAAAAGCGCCGCGATCTGCTGGCCCTCCCCCAACTTCTGGCAGTCCTGGCCCCGGTTTTTCCGCCGCCCACCCTGTACACACGGTTTCTCTCGTGCCTCCAGCGACTCCCACCCCCAGAAACATCTCCCCCCGGTGGATCAGGCAGCGGGGGGGCAGGTCGCGGCGGGGCGCTCAAGAACATCAGCCGGCGGGGCGGCCGCCGGAGCACGGCCTTCTGGTGGCTGGTGGGCTTAGGGGGCGGCGCACTCATCCTGCTGACCATCGCCGCTGTGTTAGCCCTCCTACTCTTCCTGCGCCCGGTCATTTTCGCCACTCCCACACCTACGCCTACGCCCACCTCTACACCCATCCCCTCCCCCACCCACACTCCCACGTCCGCCCCCACGTCCACACCCATCCCCACGTCCACACCCATCCCCACGTCCACACCCATCCCCACGTCCACGCCCATCCCCACCCACACTCCCACGCCCATCCCCACACCCACGCCCATCCCCACGTCCACACCCTCACCCACGCC
>JAUWHU010000120.1 GCA_030605705.1 Thermoflexia bacterium
TCCAATGGTATCTGTACAACGACCTGGACGAGGCCGAGCGGGCGTATCTGCACGAGGACGTGGGGAACGTGTTGGAGGAACTGTACGGCGACCGGGCGGGCGAGATTTGTGTGCAGTTGGCGCGGCACTTTGTGGCCGCAGACATGGCCGAGAAGGCGGTTACCTACTTGCGCCGGGCCGGGGAACAGGCGGCGGCGCAATTCGCCCACGACGAGGCCCTGACCTACCTCACCCAGGCCCTTGACCTGACACCCGAGTCGGACAGCGCCGCGCGCTACGCCCTCCTGCTGGCCCGCGAAAGGGTCTACGACGTGCGAGGGGAGCGCAAGGCTCAGGAGCAAGACCTGGCGGCTCTGGAGAAGCTGGCCGAGACTCTGGCTAACGACAGGCTGCGGGCTGAAGTGTCCCTGCGCCGGGCGAACTATGCCGAGGTGACCGGCGACTACCCGGCGGCTGTCGCCGCAGCCCAGGCGACGGTCCGTCTGGCCCACACAGCCCAGGACATGGCCCACGAGTCGGCCGGGCATCTGCACTGGGGACGCGCACTCTGGCGTCAAGGAGACCTGGCAGCGGCTCAGCCCCAGCTCGCGCGCGCCCTGACCCTGGCACGGGACGCGGGATTGTCCCAGACGGAAGCGACCAGCCTGCGCAATCTCGGCATCGTCTGCGGTCAGCAGGGCGATTTTACCGGAGCCACGAGCTACTTTCAGCAAGCCTTGCCCATCTACCGCGAGATTGACGACCGGCGGGGTGAAAGCGCGGTGGTCAATACCCTGGGCATTGTCTCTGCCATGCAGGGCGATTTTGCCGGGGCCAGGGACCACTTCCAGCAAGCCCTGCGTATCTACCGCGAGACCGGCGACCGGTGGGGTGAGGGCGCGGTGCTCACCAACCTCGGCGAGATATCTTCTGAGGGGGGCGATCACGCCGAGGCCAGGGATTACTTTCAGCAAGCTCTGCGCCTCTGCCGCGAGATTGACGACCGGCCGGGCGAGGGCGCTGCGCTCAACAACCTCGGCGATGTCGCTGCCAAACAGGGCGACTATGCCGGGGCCGGTACTTATCTGGAAGAGGCCCGGTGCATCCTCCACGAGATCGGCGACCGGCAGGTTGAGGGTATGGCGCTGGGCAGCCTCGGCCTGGTCCACCTCTGCCTGGGCGACCATGCCGGAGCCGGGGATTACCTGGAGCAGGCCCGGCACATTCTTGGCGAGGTTGGCGACCGGCAAGGCGAGGGCTTGATGCTCGCTCGCCGGGGCCTACTCGCCCATCACCGGGGCGCTGACGAGGCCGCGCGGGAGCACAGCCAACAGGCGCTACAGATCGCGCAAGACTTAGGCGACCGTTCCACCCAGGCGTATGCCCTGACCATCCTGGGCCACGCTCTGGCGGGCCGGGAGCCGCTGGCAGAAGCATCCGCTGCCTACGAGCAGGCCCTGGCCTTGCGGCGTGAATTGGGCCAACCCAACCTGGCCCTGGAGCCTCTGGCCGGCCTGGCTCGTGTTTCCCTGGCCCAGGGGGATGTGGCCTCAGCCCAGACCCGGGTCGAGGAGCTACTGAGCTGCCTGGAAAGCGGAACGTTAGATGGAACCACAGAGCCTTTCCGGGTCTACCTGACCTGCTACCGTGTTCTTTGCGCCGGCCGGGATCCTCGCGCCCCGGAAGTTCTAACCACGGCGCGCGCCCGGCTGCAAGAACAGGCCGCCAGGATCGGCGATGAGGAACTGCGGCGCTCATTCTTGGAGAATGTCCCCGCCCACAGAGAGATCCTGTAAGACCTCCGAGGTCTCCGGTGAGAGCTGCTCAGACATAAGATATGCCATATTGAGCGAAATACTGTCGTGCAATGGCCTCGTTAGACCTCGGAGGTCTAGACGTTGCTTATCTGAACCGTATTGCGACCAGACCGAGAAACGCACAGGGGCAAAAGCCGCACTTACACTGCTCCCAGCCCCCGTCTCGGGGGCGTCCCCTGTGCAGTTTCCTCGTCAACCCGCCCCCGGGGAGCGCGAAGCCTACCCGTCAGGGTACGGAGGGCTTTTAGAGCGTTTGGGAAGAGATGTGTCACTTATGCCAAGAAACATAGGAGGGAGCGCAATGAAGACGAACCGTGAATCGTTGGCTGTTATGTGTCCTACGTCACAAAAAGGAGGAAACACCATGAACCGGAAAATGTTGGTATCCCTGGGAACTGTTTTGCTGGCGACGGCTGTCTTGTTAGCCTTGCTCACGCTGCTGGCGCAAAGCGACCCCGCCGCGCCGCAGCCGGCCCGGGCCGCGCCATTGGCCGCTGCCCCCGCCGTGACCGAGGTCACTCCCTCGTCCGCGCCTAACGACCTGGACACGGCCATCGTCATTAGCGGCACGGACTTTGTCGTCAGCGCGACGGTGCTGTTAGATGACACCGCGCTGGACGACGTGGGCTGGGTGAGTACCACCACCCTGACCGCCACCGTGCCGTGGGGCATGGAGCCGGGCGTCTACACCGTGACCGTCGAAACCCCCGGCGAGGGAGCGGGTAGCCGGATGGATGCCTTCACCGTGACACAAGGGATTGGTGTCTTCACCACCAACGGGCCGTATGGGGGCGACATCCGAGATATGTACAAGAAACCGGGTACACCAACAACTGTCTATGCTCTGGTCACGCAGGTGGGCTTGTTTGTCAGTGAGAATGCCGGAGAGCGGTGGGAATTGATTTACAATGGAGAAGGTTGGTGCGCAGGCCATAGTTTTGTATTCGACGCCCAGGATTCAGATGTAATCTATTTGGGGTCGCAGCTGGCCCGCACCATGGATGGCGGTGAAACCTGGGAGCGACTTTGGATATTTCCTGACATCCCTGGCGGGTGGCCCTGTAGTATAGACATTCCGGTCGCGCATCCTTCTTTGGGCCAGGTGGTTTACGGAGGGGTAGGCTGTGATGGCATTGATCCTGCGCCAGGGGAAGCCGGTGTTTTTCGCTCGGATGATTACGGTGAAACCTGGATCACCAAAACCAACGGGATGACCGACACGAATATCTGGGCGTTGGCGATTCACCCCAATACACCCCAAACCATGCTGGCAGGAACCCACAACGGGCTTTTATATACATCCCTGGATGGCGGAGAGAACTGGAGTTTGTCGGGGCAGATCACCGGCAGGGTCGCCCGGGTGTACTTTAATCCCTATGAACCGCTGGAAGCCTGGGCTGCATCGTCAACTGCGCGCGACCAGGCTTACCTGTTTCGCAGCACCGATTTGACCAACTGGGAACTTGTTCTAAATGAGGATTATCATGGTGGCGCAGTCTTATCATGGGATCTGAATTTCCTCCCTGATACGATCTGGACGGCTCTTTCGAATGTGTACACTTCCTCAGATAACGGTGACACCTGGAATGAGATAGAACATCTTGGGGGCAATGCCATTGAAGTAACACCCGATAATCCGCAGGAAATTTATGCCGCCTCGGGTATGGGTATTCGCAAGAGCAGCGATGGCGGAATCAGCTGGCAGGATAGCAATAATGGCCTGGCTGGACAATTCCCCTATCTGCTGGCCACATCCCCGCTTGATCCTGCCCTGATATATGTCAAAACCAGGCAAGGCATTTACCGTAGTTTCAACGGCGGCTATGCCTGGCAAAACCTGGATTATGGCGGCGGCGGGTGGCCCGCGGGTGATTATCTAGTGATTGATCCTTACACCCCCACGCGTATTTACCTGGGCGGATATACGTGCAACGGCGATCAATTCTGCATTGAGATCAGTTCTGATTCTGGTGAAACCTGGAACCTGATAACCAGTACCTTGCCGCTGACCTACGCAGGCGTGGAGAGCAATGTTCAGGTTGTCGCTCCCCATCCGCAAATACCCGGCCGGATTCTAGCAGGAAACGCGGTTGTCAAAGTCAGTGTGTCTCATAGTGATGACGCGATCGGCATGGTGCTTGCCAGCGATGATTACGGCCAGAGTTGGACTTTTATGGGTCCCACCCAGCCGATCAGTTCTATTATCGATATCGCTTACGATGCCGTTGATCCAAACCTGGTGTACATGGCGACGGTAGGCTCCGGCCATTGGAAGAGCACCGATGGCGGCGCGACCTGGCGCAAACTCCCCGACATTGGTGATGGTTGGATCTTCGACGAGATTGCTCCCCACCCGACGCTCTCTGGTCATGTGGTGATTGCGGTGGGTAAAAATGAAGGGCTGTTCTTGTCCCAGGATGCTGGTGAAACCTGGATGTTTTTGACCGGTAATGTGGATTCTCCCCTGGTCTATGCACCTACCGTCCCACCCACCTTATACGGCCAGAGGGAATCGCCTCAATACAGCGGTCTCATGCGCAGTTTCGATAACGGTCAGACCTGGGAGCAAGTGGCAGATGCGCCCAACCCCGTCCGCCTGGCCACCGCCAGCGATGGCGAGCGCGTGGTACTCTACATCGGCAGCCCGGGCGGGATGGTAGC
>JAUWHU010000227.1 GCA_030605705.1 Thermoflexia bacterium
GGTCACATCGCCGCGTTTGAACCCACGGTGACTTACGACATCGCTATGGTGAAAGGCTTAAAGAACGTCCTCTTCTCCGGTGAAGGGCTTTTCTTGGCGACCATAAAAGGGCCTGGGCGGATCTGGCTGCAGAGTATGCCACTTCCCAACTTAGCCAGGAAACTGGCGCGGTATCTGCCCACCAAAGGGTAAATTGTTTTGACAATGTAACATTAGACCTCCGAGGCTCACAACCGAACCTCGGAGGTCTGAGAAATACCCCTACCGGATATCTACTGACCCGACCCCGGTTTCAACCTCGATCTCGACCCGGTTCTCCGCCGTCTCGAAGTCAGGCGACCGGTATGCCCCCTCTGTTTGGGGAAAGCGAACTCGATCCACGGTGATGGCGGCCAATCCACCTTTGGTTTGAATGTGGGCAGCGACCCCTTCGGGGACCAGCAGGGAGAGCGACGCCACGCCGGCCTTGATACTTACCCGCGTATGCCCAGCATGTGCCGGCAGCCGCACCTCCGTCGAACTGGCCCCCGTGCGCAAGCGCAGCTCCGTCACGCGCAGGCCGGTCAGGTCCAGGCAGGCGTCGCTGGCGCCAACCACCACGTCGAGTGAGAGCGGGATCGCGTCGCTCAGGCCGACGGACCAATCGCGCCCGCCCGGCGTCCAGGGCCACTCCCCTCGAGGGGAGCGCAGCACAACGTGTAGCCTCTGCCCCTCCCGGTGAATCTCGCGCTCCAGGCCGCCTCCAAAAGTTCCGTTGAGCAATTCCCCGGCCCCAACGTCGCCGTGAATGAGTAGTTGCCCGGCTCCGTAGCGCACCTTGATGCGCGCTTCGTCCGCATCCTCCAACGGAATGACCAGCGCATCACCTGTGATCACGTTCGCCTTCCGCAACGCTCCCCAGAGGATTCGGCCTCCCAGGGCAATCAAAAAGAGCGGCCAAAGAACGGTCCACACATCAAAATGAAAGAGGTTCCCCAGCAAGAACAGGAGGCCCGCAATGATGAGCACACATCCCCAAAAAAGCTCGCGTCGTCGCATATCAAACCTCCTTGCTCATCAAGAACGGCGTAGCAGCCCGCGAACGATTGTCCACAAACCCACCAGGATCAAGAGAACCGGCCAATAATCTCCGAGAAGAGAAAATCCAAAGAACGAGCCGAAGATCAGGAACAGCACGACGCTGGTAGCAAGAGTCGAAAGGCCCTCCTTTATCGTCTTCCACCGCTCGCCTGCGGGGCCAAACAAACCGGAAATCATCCGCCCTACACCGACAAATCCGGGGATCAACGTCCAGGCAAAGGCCCAGCTATCCCAATTGCCGGTGGCGTTTTGCCAGTAGAGAATGCAGCCGATACCTCCGACAATGCAAGCCGGCACGGCCATATCCGGCTCACCCGTCAGCAGTCCGATGATCGCCAGCAAGATCCCCACGGCGATGACGTAAAACGGCCAGCGCCACACATCGAACCAGCTCTGCAGGTTCGGCACGAACTGCAGAGCCAGCAGGCAAACTCCGATCAGGACTAAGAGCGACCCGGCAATGAGATTGAAACGATTTCGTCTATTCATAACATTCCCTCCTGAATTAAGACCTCCGAGGTCTCCGGTAAGAGCTTCGTAAGTTGCCACCTGGACAGCTGAAGAGCATTTGGACACGGATTTCACGGATCGCACAGATTTCCTGTTGTTTTATCCGTAAAATCCGTGTGAATCCGTGTCCTATTAAAGGTTTGGGTGCATAGGTAGCAACTTGGATTATCAAAACCGTATTAGATTTGAATGATAATACGAGCCACGGTCGGGAAGGTTGTACTAAATTGGCCCGTCCTACAAAAAAGCCTGTCGTGGATGATAAGGGTTGTCCGGCGCGGATGGGATCAGCGTATACGTCCCTTGCAACACCCGGCGAATGAGCCATTCGCACCACGGTTCAATGGGATCTTCCAAATCTGCTAACTCTTCCAGGGTGAAGTAAGCCGCGCGGTCAGTCTCCACCCCGCCGTCGGGCGTGGGTGTGCCGCTGACGTGGCGGCACAAGAAGATGACGCCCAACCACCCTGCCTGCGGCAAGTTCTGGACGCCCAGCAGCCCTTCCACCTCGGCGCTGACGCCCCCCTCCTCCTGTGTCTCCCGCAGCGCGGCGACCTCCGGCGCTTCCCCCTGATCAACTAAGCCCCAGGGGATGCTCCATTGCCCGGCGAGAGATTGTCCCCGCGCCTGCCGTATCAGCAAAGCCGCGTCTCCTTTCAGGACGACCGCGCCGACGCAGACGGCCATCTTGGGAGGCCAATCATGTTCTGCCATGCGTGCTCCTACTTTAGGCAAGAGAATTATTCCTCAATAAAAACGGGGAGCTTTTGGACACGGATATCACGGATCAGCACGGATTTTTCCTTGTTTTTTACAAAAATATCCGTGTAGTCCGTGAAAATCCGCGTCCAATTTCTGGTTTCGTTTATTCAGGAACAGCTCTAAGAATCAGGTCATCCAACGCCCGTTTGGGAACGTGATGGACGCCATCGTCATCCCGCCAATACTTGATGTCCCCGTCCGCACCCACCGGATCAATCACGACGATTTCTCCGGCCTGACCCAGGGCCAGCACCAGCAGGATTTCGTAACGCGCGGGGATGTCTAAAGCTTCCCGTAGCGCGGGGCGGTCAATGGAGGCGATCATGCAACCGTTCAGCCCTCGCTCCGTCGCGCCCAACATGATGCTCTGCGCGGCGATCCCGTGATCCACGCCGAATCTCATGTTGATCTCCGTATCGCCTAAGATAACGATATACGCCGCCGGACGCTCGCCTTCCGCCGGGCCGGACCAGTCCTTGAGATACCCCGCCCACCTGAGACAGGGAAAAATGCGCGCGTTGGTTTCCGCGTCGGCGGAGAGCACGAACTTGAGCGGCTGGCGATTGCTCCCCGAGGCGGAGAGCCGCGCCAGGTCCACCAGCTCGCGCAACGTGGCCCTATCCACCGCGACTTCCTGGTGAAAACGGCGGATACTGCGGTTTTTGGTGATCAAATCTTTGAGCATATCGTCCTCCGATATTTTGAGTGTCTCAGCGTCTTAGCGACATGGCGTTCCAGCGTCTTAGCGTCCCAGCGTCTTAGCGACATGGCGTTCCAGTGACTATTCTACGACTCTCTTCTCTCTATCTCCTCACTCCCCACTCCTCACCCCCTCGCTTCACCATCCGCCGTAAGGGTGCGGCAGGACGTAGGGTTCCCTGGCCGGTTCCATGCCCCGTCCACCGGTGAGCGTCAGCTCCAGGCGAGTGGGCCGCCGTCCCCAGAGCCGCGCCAGCCATAACCGCCACCGTAACTTCCGCCAGATTCTCAGTGCGGCATCGCGGCCGGCGGCTTCTGGCGGCTGGCGCGTGTACCACGTCTGCACGTAGGTCTCCGTCAGGCTGTGAATTTCCTCGCCGGCAGGGAGCAGCCAGCCTGCCCGGTCTCGCTGACCGGCGATCTCCTGCACACACTGCGCCAACGCCCCGGCGAATTCGTAGGGGGTATCGCCCCGGTACATCTCTACGTCCAGCCGTTGGCCCCAGCGACGGAGACGCCGGTACAGGAACGTCGTCACCTGGGCCGGCGGACGGGTACGCAGCCACAGCAGCTCCAGCTGCGCCTGGATTAGCAAACCCAGGGCTGCGGCAACCCCGCATCCTAAAAGCACTAAATACCAGTAGCGCACCAGGGGGCCGGGAGGGGAAGGCGGCGGGCGCAGCGGTTCCTGCGGCTCCGGCCAGATGATAGGTTCAACCTCCGTGGGTCGCTCCAGGGGCGGATAGCCTCCTGTCGGCTCAAAGATGATCCAGCCGTAATCCGGGAAATAGATTTCCGTCCAGGCGTGGGAGTCGGCTTCCGTGACGATGTAACGGGCCTCGGCAGCATCGTAGGTGCCGCTGGCGTAGCCGATCGCCAGCCGGGCGGGCAGGCCCGCCGCCCGCGCCAACACGGTCATCGCCGTGGCGTAGTAGTCGCAATACCCTTTTCGCAAATCGAAGAGAAAATAGTCGGCGATGTCCCGCTTGAAGGGCGGCTGGGGCACGTCCAAGGTGTAGGGGTAATTCTCCCGCAGATAACGCTCGATGGCGAGAGCGCGCTCGTAGGGCGTCGGCTCCGTCGCCGTAAGGTCGCGCCCCAGGGCCAACACACGCTCCGGTATCTCGTCAGGCAACATCAGGTAACGTTCCATTAGCCAGTCAGGATAGTCGCTGCCGGCGGCCCGCAATTCCTCCGCACCCACCACGGGAACCAGGGAGTCAACGCGATAAACAGGCGCCTCCATGAGCGCGGCGAAAATATCTCCCGGCGGATGCCAGGCGACGCGGTAACGCTGGTCTGCGGCGACTAAGGTTCCGGCCATGTGCAGCAGCTCTCCCGTCTCCCCCAGGACCTCCACTTCCTGCCGTACCAGGCGCCGGTGGAGATGGATGGGGCTGTGAACTTGCTCACCGGCATCGTAATCCAGTACCTGGACGTGAGAGGCATACCAACCCTGACCGCCGTAAATATCGTAGGCGACGCTGCGCCAGTAGTAGCGATACGGCTCCACGGTAGGAGAAAGTTCCTGTGTGGGCGTCAGGTCGCCGGTACGGATGACCATCACGACACGGCGGCTCAGCTCCGGCCCCGAACCGATGAGATGGCGGCGGGGCAGACCGCCGGCGCGGGCGCGATCCACGGAGCTGGGCTGTTTGATCGGCGCCGGCGTCTGGTACAGCCCTAAGGATTCGGCGACGGCTTCGGTGTCCTCGTGACGTTGTACCGTGATCTCGCGGGTAAAATCCAGGATGTCCCGGATGGAGATGGACGGTATCAACGCGGAGAGCATGAGCACCACGATGACGATCCCGCTGGTGAACCAGAAGAGCTCCTGCCAGAGATCTCGTGAGAAATCAATGGCGTTCCGCCTCCAGGCACGCTCGCGCTCATCGTAATTGACCACCGCCATGAGCATGAGCGTCGGCCCGATCAAGAGCAACAGGATGTAGGGAGCGCCCCACACGTAAGAGATCGCCGTGACCGCCAGCACCCCCGCCGGCGTGACGGCCAGCAGGGGCCTGTGGTGCCGGCGCACCATCCAGCCGGCCCAGGCCGCTGCCAGCCAGAGCAACAGTCCCCAGAAGACCATCGCCGCCACCGGATCGTAGAGGGAGTTACCTTTGAGCAAATCGCTCAACCATCCGCAAGTGCGAGTCAGCAGCGTGCTCACAGCCGTCCCCAGCTCCGCAGAAATCCGCAGCAGGGGCGTCGGATCGGGAGGACTTAATTGCTGCCAGGCGGCGGAATCGCGCAGCAGGGCCAGGAGGGAGCGGCTGCCGGCGGCCACGAAGGTCAGCCAGGCGCGCTGCAATGACCAGAGGAGGCGATCCAGACGGCCCACGCGCCCCAGCACCGCCATGAGACCCAGGAACACAGCCCAGCAGCTTGCCCCTGTCCTGCCAATGGAGGAGCGTCCCAAGAACCAGCCCACCAGCATCGCCAGCGTGACCACGAGCCAGAGCAATTTCACGTCGAGGCCACGCACGACGTTGGCAATGCCCTGGGAGACGCTGAACAACACCATGACCAACAAGGCGAGCATCAGCAGATTCCGCATCCCCAGCACCCTGACGAGGGCGCGCAGGGGGTTTCTGAATGGGGAGGGCGCCAATGTGGATTCCTGGTTACTCATCCGAGTGTCCTCCACGCGGCAGGAGCGGAGCGGCGTACCGGGACGACTTTGCCGGCGCCCAGCACTTTATATTCCCATTGCCCTCGTCTGCCGGGGCGCGCTTCAGGCATCTCCAACAAATCATGTGTGATGGTAGTGTGCGCGACGCCCAACTGCGTGAGCAAGTCCTTGACGGGAGCGATGTTTCTCTCCCCGCCAAAGGAGACCGGATCGAGCAGCAAAACGGTCGGCACGGCGCCGCGCCGCAGCAAAGGCAACAGGTCTTCCACCCAGCGAACATCGGTCGAAGCGGTGATAATGATCATGCTGATGCGTTGTCCTAGCATGGGTCGCACTCGCGCCAACAGCTCCGAGAGAGGACGTGAACCTTGTTTGACAAGAGCCAACGCGCGCAGGATTTCCCAGCGCTGGCCTTCCCCTTCGCGTGGCGGAAGCCAAAGCAGCTCCCGTCCGTGGACCATCAACCCCACCGGTCGCCGCGCTTTGATACCCCGGTCGGCCAGGGAGGCGGCTAAGATCACCCCGAGCTCTGCCGTGGAGTCGTCGGCCTCACCGGCCTGGACGTGCCGGTCCATGTCCAACAGGATCCACCAGTCGCCGGCGGGCGTGCTATCGAAGAGCCGCACAAAGAGTTCGTCACGCCGCGCCGACGTTTTCCAGTGGATGGAGCGGAGGCTATCCCCCGGCGCGTACTGGCGGACAGTGGACGCGGCAACGGTGCGTTCAAAGGCGTTGCGTCTCGGCCGGCCCTCCCCAACGTTGCCGCCAGGCGCGACCTCGATGGTGGGCAACGGCACGATGGGGGGCAGCACTAACAGCGGCATGGTGCTGGGATACTCCAGCGTGAGAGTGTAAACTCCAAAAGGATCGCCCGTGCAGAGGCTGGTGGGGCCTAAGTAGAAAAGTCCCCGGCGGCTGCAGACGGAATCCTTGTGCCAGCGGATGAAACTTCCTCCATCAACACCGGTGCCCCGGCTGGCGTCGTAGTGGGGCAGCGTCGAGCCGTCGCCGATCTCGACCCAGAGAGCCGGGAACCGGCCCGCGTTGTGCAGCGCGAACCGCTCGATGAGGCGGTCGCCCACCTGCACCCACCCGAAGCGCATCTCGCGGGTGAGTCGCAGGCCGCGCGCTAAGGAAAACGTCCACAGCGTGCTGAGTAGCCACGTGCTTCCCATCCCTACCAGCAGGATCATCCAGCCTTTGTAGGGTGTGAGCAGCTGAGAAACCAGCACCATCACCACCAACAAGGGCAAAATCCGGCTACGCAGCTGCCATTTGGGCTTGGGTAAGTCCATATCTCTATCCCTAACCTGGCAAAGCCAGAACCAAAAAGGAAATTCACCACAGAGGCACGGAGGGCACAGAGTTTTCTTGTTTCTCTCTATGTTCTCTGTGGTAAAATTCTTGTTTTTTGTACCAGGATTTGATTGTTAAGTGCCTATCTCTATCTCTGTCTCTGTCTCTATCGGGGGATCTCGGCCTCCGGTACCGGCGTGCGTTTCAAGATATCTGTGATGATGGCCTCGGCGCTCTGGGCGCGCAGCCGCGCGCCGGGGGCCAGGATAAGACGATGCGCCAACGCGGGGATGATCAGCAATTTGATGTCATCCGGCAATACGAAGTCGCGGCCGTGCAGCGCCGCCCGTGCCTGCCCCGCCCGGTAAAGCGTGAGGCTGCCGCGTGGACTGGCGCCTAAGTAGACATCCTCGTGCTCCCGCGTGCTCCGCGTCAACCGGACGATGTATTCTTTCACGGGCGGGGAGATGTGGACAGACTTGATGGCTTCCTGCGCCGCGAGCAACTCCTCCACGGTGGCGACCGGTTCCAGGGTCTCGATGGGGTGGCGGAACTGCTGCCGGTCCAGGATTTGCACCTCGTCCCAGGCCCCCGGGTACCCCAGGCTGATCCGAAACATGAAGCGATCCAGCTGTGCTTCGGGCAAAGGGAAAACGCCCTCGTACTCGATGGGATTCTGCGTAGCGAGCACCATGAAGGGTTGGGGCAAAGGATGGGTGATGCAATCCACAGTGACCTGGCGTTCTTCCATCGCCTCCAACAGCGCGGACTGGGTTTTGGGCGTAGCGCGGTTGATCTCATCGGTGAGCAGGATCTGCGACATCACCGGCCCCGGCTGGTACTCGAACTCCCGGGTGACCGGGTTGAAGATGGAAACGCCCGTCACGTCGCTGGGCAGCATGTCCGGCGTGAACTGGATCCGGCCAAAGACACAGCTGACCGAGCGGGCCAGCGAGCGGGCCAGCATCGTCTTGCCCACACCGGGCACATCCTCGATGAGCAGATGCCCCTGGCTGAGCAGGCCAATGACCACCATCTCCACCGTGGCCCGCTTACCGATGATCACTTTTTCCATGTTGGCGATGATGCGTTCCGCCAACGACTGCACCTGGATCATAATTCCCTCCTCAAATGGTCGTAAGGGCGATTCTCTGTAATCGCCCAGTACAAATGGCAAATGGTAGATCTATGGAAATCGTAGTGGCGACTTCAGTCGCTTTGCCTTGAACGTGTCCGCGTACCAGTTTTCCAACTATTATACCGAATTCCTCCAGCGGCGGTTCAGAAACGACCCCACTGAAATATCCGGGCTTGTAGTAGGCGATTCATCGCCGTGATTCGGGGAACCCTTATGGTTCCCCGAACCTGGACAAGCCAGAACCAAAAGGGGTCTTTACCGCAGAGAACGCTAAGAACGCCGAGAAAAACAAAGAAGAAAGTCTCTGCGCTCTCTGTGTCCTCCGTGGTAAAATTCTTGTTTTTTGTGCCAGGACTTGATTGTCAAGTGCCTAAGAAATCTTTGCGTCTCTGCGTCTTTGCGTTAAGAATGAGACTTTCTACAGGCGAAGTTTTGCGTGACCCGCTCCTCGTGATATAATCACGGTTAGCCCGATCTACAACCAGAACTCTTGAGGGTTGCAATTCAAGCCAAACAAACTATCCGGAGAGTAAAGCATGGCAAAAAGTCTGTTCAAGCGGATTTTCGGAGATCCTAATCAACGGGAAATCGCCCACCAACAAAAAGTGGTCCAGGAGATTAACGCGCTGGAGTCGCAATTCCAAGAGCTCAGCGCCGAGCAGCTACACGCCAAAACCGCCGAGTTCCGCGACCGTTTCGCGGCCGGGGAGACGTTGGACGAGCTCCTGACCGAGGCTTTCGCAGCCGTGCGCGAGGCCAGCAAGCGCACCATCGGTCTGCGCCACTACGACGTGCAGCTCATCGGCGGCATCATCCTGCACCAGGGGAAAGTGGTGGAGATGCGCACCGGTGAGGGCAAAACGCTGGTCGCTACCCTCCCGCTTTACCTCAACGCACTGGAAAGCCAGGGCACACATCTCGTCACCCCCAACGACTACCTGGCTAAATTTGGCGTCCAGTGGATGGGGCCTGTCTATCACGCGCTGGGTATGAGCATCAGCGTGATCCAATCAGGCGGCGGTCTGCCCGACAAAGGTTCATTCCTCTACGATCCAGAGTACACCTCCGACGACGACCGCTTCCAATACCTGCGCCCCATCACCCGTCAGGCAGCATATCGCGCCGACATCACTTACGGGACAAACAACGAATTCGGTTTCGACTACCTGCGCGACAACATGGTCGTGGACCTCACGCAATGCACCCAACGAGCGCAGCACTACGCCATCATTGACGAAGTGGATAGCATCCTCATTGACGAAGCCCGCACGCCGCTCATCATCTCCGGAACGGCCGGAACCTCCTCCGAGCTCTACAAACGCTTCGCCGGCATCGTCCCGCGTCTCCATCAAGATACAGATTACGAAGTGGACGTCCGCACGCAGATAACGATCCTCACCGACGAGGGAGTCGCCAGGGTCGAGCAAATGATCGGCATCCCCGAAGGCGCGAGCATCTACGACCCGCAACACGCCAACATGCTTCCCTACTTAGATAATGCGTTGCGGGCTAAGGAATTCTTCCGCAAGGATACGGAATACGTCATCCGCGATGGAGAGATCATCATCGTGGACCAGTTCACGGGACGGATGATGTTCGGACGGCGCTACTCCGAGGGCCTGCACCAGGCCATCGAAGCCAAAGAGCACGTGGATATCCGCCGGGAATCGCTGACCTACGCCACCATCACCTTCCAGAACTTCTTCCGCATGTACGACAAACTCGGCGGGATGACCGGGACGGCGGCGACCGAAGCGGAAGAGCTGCACAAAATCTACGCCCTGGAGGTAGTCATCCTGCCCACCAACATCGAGTATCGCGCGAGTTTCGGCAACCTGGTGGAAGAGGATACGCCAGTCTCCACTACCGACATCGCTTTCGCCGGCGTGTTTAACGCCGCAACGGAAAGCCTGTATACTCTCAGCGACCCGGATAACGTCAAAGTCACGCTCTACGATGGGCCAGACGGCGAGCGCTACTACCGGCGACTGGACCTACCCGATCAAATTTACGGAACGGAGCAGGCAAAGTTCAAAGCCGTCATCCAGGAGATCACGGCAGCATACCAGGCCAGCCGGCCGGTACTGGTCGGGACCACGGCCATCGAAACGTCAGAGCGGCTCTCGAAGTTGCTCAAAGCGCGGAAGATCCCGCACAACATCCTCAATGCCAAATATCACGAAAAGGAAGCCGTCTACATCGCCCAGGCCGGGCGGCCCGCGGCCATCACCATCGCCACCAACATGGCCGGGCGCGGGGTGGATATCCTGCTGGGCGGTAACGCCGAGGGACTGGCCCGCGACCAGCTGCGCCAGGAAGGTGTGGATCTGACCCAGATCAATTCCGTCGCCTGGGAGACAGCCTTGAAAATGGCCCGCCACGGCGAAAATCCTCAGAACCGCTTCCCTGAGCGCTGGACGCAAGTCCTGTGGAAGAAGGTTCAGCAATGCGCTGCCGACCGCCAGCGAATTTACCAGCTGGGTGGACTGCACGTCATCGGCACAGAGCGCCACGAGGCCCGCCGCATTGACAACCAGCTGCGCGGCCGCGCGGGCCGCCAGGGCGACCCTGGCTCCAGCCGCTTCTACATCTCTTTAGAAGATGAGATCATGCGCCGCTTCGGCGGCGAGCGGCTGCAGCCCTGGATGGAGCGGGCCGGCCTGGAAGACGCCCCGCTGGAATTCAAAATGTTAGCCAAAGCCATCAGCTCCATCCAGGAGCGCGTGGAAGGTTACAACTTCGACATCCGCAAGCACGTCCTCGAATACGACAACGTCGTGAGCAAACAACGCGAAGTCATCTACGCCGAACGGCGCAAAATCCTCTCCCGCGATGACCTGCAAGAAGACATGTTCACGATGGTAGCGGCTGAGATCCGCAAGGTAGTCACCGCGCACACCGGCGGGTATCGGGAGGACTGGGACCTCAAGGGGATGCTGGCCGAACTGCGGCACTTCACCCCTGTGCCGCGCCGGCTCACCGTCACCGCTCTGGAGAAGCTGGAACCCGAGGAGCTGGTGGAGCAACTCATGGGCTGGGCAGAGCAGACGTATCGAGAGATGAACCAACGATTGGGTGCGGAGGCCTACCGCAGCCTCCGCCAGGAAGACCTCAACCTGCGACAGATAGCGGAGAGCCACGACGCCTTCTACCGGATCATCACCCGGCGGATTGAGGAAGCGCTGGACGAGGCCGACCTGAAACCCTGGAGGGATTCTCCGTTGCGTCGCCTCCCCGACGAGCTGGAGACACAGCTCCGGGACATCGTAGTGGCGGCCTACCGCCTCTTCCGTGACCGGCAACTGCTGCTACGTACCCTCGATGACCACTGGGTCCGCCACCTCACCAACTTAGATGTGCTGCGAGAGGGCATCGGCCTGCGGGCTATCGGAAAACAGAATCCGCTGGTCGCCTACCAGAAAGAAGCCTACGACATGTACCTGCTGATGTTGGAATCCGTCCAACAAACCATCGTGCGCTCGCTCTTCCTGGTGCCGCAACAGACCCAACGCGCCGCCCGTCGCCCTGGCCCGACCGCGCAACGACGCTCCCTGCGCGCCGTAGGCGGGAGTGCGCAAGCCGCCCCCCCACCCCAGACACGCCCGCGCCCCGGAACACACAAACTCGGTCGCAACAATCCCTGTTGGTGCGGTAGTGGCAAGAAATACAAGAGCTGTCATTGGCGAGCCGACCACCGGGCCGGTATCGTGCGTTACGTAAGTCAGTAGCACAAATCAAGAGGAACTTGATGTTACAGCAAAAAATGTGGGGGAGAAAGAGGATGAACGAGCTAACCTTTCGCGTGTATATCGGTGATATGGATCCGGAGCTGCTGACATTCCTCAAAAGATACGTTGACTCGTTCACCAAAGTGGATCTACTCCGCTTTTTCCACAACAACCCCCATACCATTGACACGGTGGAGAATATCGCGCACTACGCCGGCAGAGATCAGGAGACCGTCCAACGAGAATTGACCCAACTGGCAACGCGGGGGCTGCTGGAAGAGACCCAATTGGGTCAGATGGTGGTCTACGCCCTGGCGGACAACTCGCAGCTCCGCAAGCAATTGGCCGCCTTCGTCGCAGCCAGCAACGATCCGCAATTCCGCATCCGCTTGATCTACTATCTCGTCAAAGGCGGTCACTTCTGAGCAGCGAGGAGATAATCATGCCACAAGTGAGCAAACGGGTACACACCGGCGTTCCTGGGTTGGATGAGATGCTGAACGGGGGACTCCTCCCCTGCACCGCCAACCTGGTCGAAGGAGCTCCCGGCTGCGGCAAGACTACGCTGGGGATGCAGTTCATCTACCACGGGGCGCTGGAGGGTGAACCCGGTCTTATCCTGACCTTCGAACAATTCCCGCAGCAGTATTACCGCGACGCAGCCTCTTTCGGCTGGGACTTCCGCGCGCTGGAGAAGCAAGGGCTGCTGAAGGTGGTCATGAGCAGTCCCGAAGTTGCCCAGGCCGACCTGGAGCAATTCAATGGAAAGATCACCCGTCTGGTCCACAGGATGCAGGCCAAACGCATCTTAGTCGAAAACATCTCCTACTTTGAGCGCATGAGCAGGGACCCCATCGAGCTGCGCGCGCTGCTCTACAGCTTCCTCAATGCCCTGAAACGCGAGGGACTGGTGACCCTCCTGACCCGCGAGACATACGTACTCCTGGGTGACGAGGCGGCAGAAGACGCCGACCAGACTAACCTGAGCTTTTTGGCGGACTCCTACATCTTGCTGCGTTACGTGGAGATCGAAAGCGCGATCCGGCGCGCGATCATCGTGTTGAAGATGCGCGGGAGCGCGCACGACAAACGCATTCGACAGTTCGATATCGGCTCACAAGGCATGGTCGTTCAAGACCCCTTCCGGGGGCGAGAAGGCATCATGAGCGGCAATCCCCGACAGATGGCTGAATCATTCATCAAAGCCTTCATCCGACGCTGAGAATTCCGCGTGAAACGATGGATAAAATTATGATCGCACGATTCATCCTGGCACTCGTGGCCTGGGTAGGCATCGCGGCTCTCCAGATAGTACTGATGAGGATTGCACGGTTCTTTGAACGCAATTCCGGTAAGCGCAGCTGGCACCGCATGTATCTCCTGCCCCTCGTCTTGAACGCCACCGGCGCGGGAATCTACCTCCTACACATGCTCAAGGAGCCGGCAGCACTCCGGGCGTGGCCTGATTTCACCGGCGATCCCCAGGCCAACCTTTGCCTGTTCTTAGGAGGAATCCTCCTGCTCTTACTGGGAGGACACCTGCACGATGAGATGATAGGAGGCGGCAGCGCATGACGACAGCGCAAATCCTCACCTCGCACCTGGGATTGATGGCCCTGGTAGGCACACTGTACCTCTGTCACCTGCTGCAGACCTTCAGCCGGCGCATGGGCGATGTGACCAAAATGACCGCCTATCACAATTGGTTTCACGTCGGGAATTCCTTGATCGCGGTAGCTGCCATGAGCTATATCGTGCAATCCAGTGCCGCCATGACGGGAGCGCCTGCCCTGGTCTTGACAACTGCATTCGCAGTATTGACTTTCCATTTACCTCTGGCATTGGGGGTCGGGATTAACTTAGCCACGACTTTAATTTACTGGGGTTGGCTAATGAAGGAACACTAAACAACACATGAAGCAACAAGTAATGGTAGATTCTCACGTGGGAAAGAGCACGCGCTTGAAAAAGTCTTTGTGGAATTGGGCGCACGCCCTCCCCAAGATTGACTTACACCGGCACCTGGAGGGTTCGCTGCGCCTGAGCACCCTGGCAGAGATCGCCACAGAGCACGGCATTGATCTCCCCAGCTACGACATCGAGAAGTTGCGTCCCTACGTCCAGTTCACGGATGAACAGCCTGACTTTCACCGTTTCCTGGAAAAATTCAAACTTCTGCGACGTTTCTACACCTCTAAGGAGGCCGTGCAGCGCATCGCCAGAGAAGCGGTGCTGGATGCCGCCCACGATAACATCCGCTACTTAGAACTGCGCTTCAACCCCATCGCCTTAGCGCGCGTGCAGAACTTCCCTTTAGCGGACGTGGTGGAATGGGAAATCGAAGCCATTGAACAGGTCCAGGCAGAGACCGGGACACGTACCTGTCTCATCCTCCAGATCGGGCGGGACGGCTCTGTCGAGTTGGCCGAAGAAATCGTAGATCTGGCCATCGCTTATCACGGCCCCTTGGTGCGGGGGATTGATCTGGCAGGATATGAGGTCGCGTACCCGGCGGCGCGTTTCAAGAAGCCTTTTACTCGCGCCCAGGCCGCCGGTCTCCACATCACCGTCCATGCAGGAGAGGCCGACGGGCCAGAAAGTGTGCGCGCAGCGGTGGAAATTCTCGGCGCCCAACGCATCGGCCATGGAATCCACGCCATCGAAAACTCCGATGTCATCAAATTGCTTTACAAACGGAAAATCACCCTGGAGGTCTGTCCCACGAGCAATTTCCAGACGGGTGCCGTCTCTCACCTAACCCTCCATCCCATCCTGGACCTGTTCAGATTGCGGTTGAGGGTCACGATCAACACCGACGATCCCAGCGTGAGCGATACGACGTTGAGCGACGAGTACGCGATCTCCATCAACGCCGTCGGGTTGCAAAAACGGGATATCTACCACAACCTCCGCAACGCAGTGGAAGCCGCGTTCATCCCTGAAGAGGAACGTCCGCAGCTCCGGGAACGTTTCCGTCAGGAGCTGGCCGCCTTCCCCGAGGCCCTGATGGAATTCAACCGCGAATTACCTGGCAGGTAACCACAAGGGTTACCCCTACTCTGGTGGAGAACACTAGCTCGGGCCGGTCTCATTGGGGCCTTCCGCCCCAAACTTACTGACCGAGCCATAACATCTGATTTCTACCAGGAGCCTGCCGTGAAAAAATCACCCGCAAAGCTATGGCCGGTCTCCTGACCGAGCCATAACATCAATTTCTACCAGGAGCCAACCGTGAAAAAATCGCCCTTTTTCCTCTGGATGACACTGTTCGTGGGACTGTGGCTCACCGCCTGTCGTCCCCAGATCACCCCCCAGCTAACCTCACCGCCGCCCACACCGGCGGAAGTGAGCGCCACATCCACGCCTACGGCGACTCCACCGCCCGAACAGCCCGTGACCGTTATCCCCCTGCAAGGCCCTCTTGCCCGCAGCTCCGCCGAAATCTCCGGTCTGGCCTGGTACGGCGACCACCTGATCCTGCTGCCGCAATACCCGGAGCGTTTCGGCGGCGTCCTCTTCACGCTGCCCAAAGCGGATATCCTGGCGTTCTTAGCTGGCGACCTCAACGACCCGCTGGAACCGTTACCCATCCCCTTCAGCACCTCCGGTCTCACCGACGACATCCAGGGCTTCGAGGGCTTTGAAGCCCTCGCCACGGCCCCGGGTCACATCTTCCTCACCATCGAAGCGCGGGGAGAGAATGGCATGATGGGTTATCTGGTCGCCGGAACCATCGCGGCAGACCTCGGCGAGATCCGCCTCGACCCCACCCTGCGGGCGGAGCTCCGCCCCCCGGCGGCCCTATCCAACTCCAGCGATGAGGCCATGTTTTGCGCCCCAGAAGGGCCGGTGACACTCTACGAAGCCAATGGCAGCAATGTCAACCCCGCGCCGGTGGCGCAGCGCTTCGCAGCGGAGACCTTCGCGCCACAGGGCGACATCCCCTTCCCCACCATCGAGTACCGCATCACCGACGCGACCGCGCTGGACTCACACGGTCGCTTCTGGGCTATCAACTACTTCTGGCCCGGCGACGCGGCCAAACTCCGACCGGGGCCAGACGCCCTTGCCCAACGATATGGCCCAGGCCCCACGCACGCCCAATCCAAGCGGGTGGAGCGGTTGGTGGAGTTCCAGTACAGCGATGCCGACATCACTCTGGTGGGAACGCCGCCCCTGCAGCTGCAACTACTCGTCGGAGATGATAGCCGCAACTGGGAAGGGGTAGTCCGTTTGGATGAGCGGGGATTCCTGCTCGCCACGGACAAATATCCCGGCACCATCCTGGGGTTTGTACCGTATAAAGAATAAGCAAATGGCAAATGGCAAATGGCAAACGAAGAGAATGACAAATGAGGAAATGACAAAAGCGAATGGCGAATGACAGACGAATAGGCGCCAAAAACCCCGCCCAGCGGTGTGACCCGAGGGCGGGGCTGTGTTTGAAAGAAGGTAACTACCCTCTAGCTGTGGCCGGTCTCCGACCGAGCCACTTATGGGAAGAAAAACTACTTCAGCTCGCTAAGCCGTTTCTCCCATTTGGTGTAGAGCCGTTCGTAAATCTTCTCGCTGAGTTCGCCAGTCGCCAGCCGGGAATCCAAGTTGTCCAACATGGTCTGAATCTCCACAGCGGTGGTTGGCGTCGCCGGCGCGGCGGGTGCAGCGGGCGCGGCCGCAGCCGGGGCCGGCTGCTGCATGGCCTGGCCCATCATCTGAGCCATTGCCACCCCCATGCCCAACCCGGCTCCCAGTTCAGCGCCGGAGGCAACGGTCCCGCCGCCCTCCTTCTGCGCCGTCTCACGGATAGCCTGGGCTGTCTGGTACTGCATGTAGCCCTGCATATCGCCGATAGCCCCCATCGCAGAGCGCGCGTCAATCGCCTTGGCGGTCTCCTCTGTCGGGGAGATGGATTCCACGTAGAAAGAGTTGAGAGTCACGCCACGGGAGGCGAACTCCTCGGCAGCTTTGGCGCGTACACCGGCCGCGAGTTCCTCCACGAAGGCCGCCATCTGAATGACGGATTTGCCCATCTCACCGATGAGGTCAATTAGTTTGGTGAGAACCATGCTGCGGAAGAACCCCTCGATGTCGCGGACGTTGTACAACCCCTGCGTACCCACGATCTTAGCCACAAAAAGCTGCGGGTCGGTAATCTGCAGAGAGTAGGTGCCGTAGCCGGTCACCCGCGCCATGCCCAAGATCGGGTCGGGGATGGTGATGGGTTGAGCAGTCCCCCACTTCATGTCGGTGAGTTCCCGCAAGGTCACGAAGTAGACCTCGGCCTTGAAGGGAGTCTGGCCGGAGAAAGCTTTGCCAATCAGACCGGTCAGGCCGGGGATATTGGCCGTGGTCAGCGTGTGCCGTCCGGCGCCGAAAACATCCAACGCTTTGCCATCGCGGAAGAAAACGGCCGCCTGGCTCTCACGCACGATGACCTGAGAACCGATGCGGAAGTCCCCGGAACCACGCTCCGGAATGCGATGGACGATTTCCTTACGCCCCTCGTCTACATACTCAATAATGTCGAAAATGCGAGCCATGGATACCCTCCTCGGTTACTGGCTGATCTGATTCCCCATCTCGGCGGTGCCGTTGAGGACTTCAGTGCGTTCATCAAATGTCGTATTAGCTTCACGGGCCAGGTCACGGAGTAGCAGAACCTGGGCACGAACGTTCTCGCCGGCCAGCTCCTCGCGGACGCGGGAGATGGCGGCCTCGATGCGCGCAGCGTAATCCAGCAACGCGGTATCGAACTGGTAGACCCGATCCAGGTCCTCTTCCTTGATGCGCACGGCATCGAAGAAACCAGCATAGCCGTATCTGGCAGTGCGGACACGGTCAATGAAGGTCTGCATCTGAGTGGCCGTACTGCCGACCTCATCCAACAGGTCAAATTTCCCGGCGGAGATAAAGTCCTGCTGCAAACCATCCAGTTGCGTCTTAACCGTACGCATACGCTTGGCGATGGTCTCTCGCAGGAGTTTGTCCGCCTCGCGGCGTAGTTCCTTCTGCTTGTAGCCGCTGTAGCCGGGCACCTTATCGGCGATGCCACGTTCCAATCCAAACATCTTGTCCTTGATGTTGTCGAGTAAGCTCATCCTATCCCTCCTTAATATGGCTATGGTTAGCTTAAAATACGCAAGTGACGGCTCTGAGGTTGCAAACCAGTCCACCACCCGCTCCTACATAGCGAGCAAAGCCGCAAACGTGATAATAATTCTATAACTCACACGCCGGTTGACACCTGTACCTTTTATTCTATCATAGAAAACATAGAAGGGAAATGCAGAAGATCACGGAGCAGGAATCGAGGTGAGCCGTGGCAGAAAATAGTGTTTTGTGGATGTATGCCGTGCCTACGGGGTCTAAGATTTCGGTGGTGGAGGGGGATCTCACATTGGAGGCCGTAGACGCTATTGTCAATGCGACTAACGAGCATCTCTCCCACGGCGGCGGCGTGGCGTGGGCCATCGTGCGGCGCGGCGGCAAGGTCATCCAGGATGAGAGCACAGCCTGGGTGCGGGAACACGGGCCGGTGCCGACGGGACAGGCAGCGCTGACCGGGGGCGGACATCTCGCGGCGCGTTACGTGATCCATACCGTCGGGCCGATCTGGCGCGATCAGGGGGATGAGCCGGCGCTGCTACGTTCCGCCGTCCAGAGCGCGTTGGCGCTGGCGGATGCCCACGCACTGCGTTCCGTCTCGCTGCCGGCGATCTCGTCGGGGATTTTCGGCTTCCCCAAGCCCCTGGCAGCTCAAGTGATTTGGGACGCCACGCTCGACTACTTGGCGGCGCACCCTGAGAACACGCTGGAGGAGATCCGCTTTTGCGATATTGACCGGGCCACGGTGGAGATTTTCCTCGCGGAAGGCCGGAAACGGCAGCTGAAATAATCGCACATAAATTAGGCGTCTCCTGAAAAAAGTTAAGAATAAACGCAGAGACGCAAAGGCGCAAAGGCGCAAAGAAAAATTATACAGAGTTTAGTGTTTTTGAAGTACCAGAAATTGGACGCGGATTTTCACGGATAAACACGGATTTTTAGTAGCCGCGACTTACAGTAGTGCCAATTCGCACTATTTCCAAATCGCGCTCCTGCTGAACTTGGCGTTGGGGAAGTTATTTAATCTACGGTTCTTACTGTTAAGAAAACTCTGCTCGCGCCTCACGCCCCCAGCCAGGCGAGCACTTTCCGGGGCAGCTCATCGCGGGTACGCCGGTTCACCTCCCATAACGTCACCTGCGCCAGCATCTTGAGCAGGTCGGCATGGGGGTGAGATTTGTAGATGATAGTGCCCAGCACCGGCGACGGCCCCAGGATCACCTGGAGCACCATATCGCGGAAGGCCGGGGAGAGCAGTTCCATTTTGCCGATCTCGTCCACCACAATGATCTTTCTCGCCTGCAGCGCCTCGCGCAGCGCGGCCACGCCGACAGTTTCCAACACCTTCATGTCCACGCCGTAGCGACCCACGCGAGGGACTTTGGGGCCGCGCAGGTCCTTGTGAGCCAGCACCGCCTCCTCCCCCGCCAGCGTGATGAGCCGAAACCCCTTCCGTCCACCAGGACCAAAGATTTCCTCGGTGTAGAAGCCCCCGGCGCGCTCCCCCAACACGTCAATGACTTCGCGGATCACCGTGGTCTTGCCGCAACTTGGATGTCCGGTCAATAAAAGGGTTTTGCCCATAGTTTCCTCTCGCTTACTGTTATCCGCTGACGGCTGATTGCCGACTGCTTCCAATGAAGTATAATCTCAATGCCATATCAGGCAAGGAGTGTGAATATGCGAATTCTAATTACCGGGGGAGCAGGGTTCATCGGCTCCCATCTATGTGATCGTTACTTGACTGAAGGCCATGAAGTCATCGCCATGGACAACCTGAGCACCGGATCGGTGGACAACATCGCGCACCTGGCGGGACATCCCCGCTTCCACTTCATCAAACACGACGTGACCAGGTACATCTACGTGGCGGGACCGCTGGATGAGGTGCTGCACCTGGCCTCGCTGCCCAGCCCGGTGGATTATCTGCAGCTCCCCATCCAGACGCTCAAGGTGGGCGCGCTGGGGACGCACAACACGTTGGGACTGGCGTTAGCCAAGGGCGCGAAATTCCTGCTGGCCTCCACCTCGGAGACTTACGGCGACCCGCTGGTGCATCCGCAGCCGGAGAGCTACTGGGGCAACGTGAATCCGGTGGGGCCGCGCGGGGTCTACGACGAGAGCAAGCGCTTCGCCGAGGCGCTGACGATGGCCTACCACCGCTATCACGGCGTGGACACCCGCATCGTCCGCATCTTCAACACCTACGGGCCGCGCATGCGCGCCGACGATGGCCGCGTCGTGCCCAATTTCGTCTGTCAGGCGCTGCGAGGCGAGCCGCTGACGGTCTACGATCACGGAGAACACACCCGTTCCTTCTGTTTTGTCAGCGACCTGGTCGAGGGAATTGTGCGGCTGGCAGCCTCAGAGGTTCACGATCCGGTGAACTTGGGCAATCCCCGCGAGTTCACTATTTTAGAATTTGCGCAGCAGGTGCTGGCGGCGACGGGGAGCGCGTCGGAGATCACCTTCGTGCAGCCCAGCGACGAGCGCACCAGGGATGACCCCAAAGTCCGCTGCCCCGACATCACGCGGGCCAAAACTCTGTTGGATTGGGAGCCTCAAGTCCCCGTGGAGGAAGGTCTTCAACGCGCGGCGGCTTACTTCCGCACGAAGTTAGATTGATGCAGCGCGTTCCGGCGGTGTTGGTCTACACCCGGCGCGGCGACGAAGTGCTGGTGATGCACCGCAACAAAGAGCCGAATTTAGGATTGTGGGTCGCGCCTGGGGGCAAGGTCGAGATCGGCGAATCGCCTTACGATGCGGCGCAGCGTGAGATGCTGGAGGAAACCGGGCTGACGGTGGAACAGCTGCAATTTCGGGGCTTCTGCACCGAAGTCTCCACACGGCCGGATTGGCAGTGGCTCCTCTTCATCTTCGTCACCGGCACCTTTCATGGCGATCTGCAACCCGACCGGCGGGAAGGCGACTTGGCCTGGGTCTCCGTGGAGGATTACCTCCATGAGATGTCTATCCCCCAGGCCGACGTGATCTTCGCCCCGCGCGTGCTGGCGCCAGACGGTAGCTTTTTTCAGGCGAAGTTCGTCTACGACGACGACTTGAAGTTGACGGAGTGGGTGGAATACTGACGGCTGATGGCTGCGCCCCAGCGTTTCAGCGTCCCAGCGTTTTAGCAACTGCTCCGAAAATAAACCCCGCGCGATTGTAAGAGTACCCACGAGAGGTGCCCCTATTAAAGGCTTACAGCTACGACGGTTGAGGATGAAACCGTGGGACGGGCTGCGTCTGGCACTGGCTCTCGGCGCGCTGGCCATGGGACTG
>JAUWHU010000410.1 GCA_030605705.1 Thermoflexia bacterium
GGCTTCCAATCGCTCGCGGGCCAGGGCCAACAGCGCCCGGACGTAACAGCGCATCAGTCGCTCGCGCTGGGCCGCCGCCCAATCTGCATAGCGGTCGCCGGGGAACAACTCACCCCGGTAGAGCGCCAGCGCCGCTTCCCATTCCTCATCTTGGATATGCTGCTCAAAGGTTTCGCTGTCCACCCAGGAGCCGGGCGGCAGGCGCAGTGTGACCCGTCCCCCCTCAACCTCCAGGTAGCGGGAGGGGAACTTGTCCGGCAAATCCGGCTCCAGCGCGTGGCGCAGGGCTGAAGTCGCCTGGTGAAACGGGGTGCGTGTCGAGGCGGGAGATTTGTCAGGCCAGAGGGCCTCAGTCACCTGGTCACGGAAGAGCGAACGGCCAGGGCTGACCAGGAGCAACCGGAAGAGTTCGCCGGCCCGGCGACTGCGCCAGGGCCGTGCCTTGATGCGCCGCCGGCCCTGCTGGACCTCGAACCGGCCCAGCGTGAGGACGTGGAGGGGCGGCGGCGGCACGCGCTCCAGGTGGCTCAATAGCGTTGCGGAGACTGACGCCATCTGAGGGTCGGCGCTGTTCAGATAGGACGCGATGAGGGGAAAGGCCAACGCCCGTTCCTGTTCCAGCAGGAAGGCATAGCCGCCGCTGATGATACGGGAAACGGCTTCGAGCCAGGCGGCGTCGGCTGCGGCGCGCTGCTGCTTGCGCTGAGTCCTTCGGCTCCGCTCAGGGCAGGCCTCGTCGAAGCGACGATGGAGCAATGCTGCTAACAAGAAGTAAACCCGCGCCAGGTCAAAGTTTGCTTGCAACGGTGTCAACATCTCGATCACGGCCAGAAAATCGGTCTCGGCCGAGGCGAGTTTGCCAATCTCCCAGGCGGCGCGCCCACGTTCGATGAGCGCCCAACCCTGGAGGTCACAGCCGCCGGCGCTGGCGGCGATGGCCAGAGCGTCATCGGCCCAGTCATACGCGGCGGACCCGTTGCCGGCGGTGCGGTAGTAGCGGCTCAGTCCCACGCGCAGTTCGGCGTTCAAGCCGGGGTCGCCAATGGCCTCGGCAATGGAGCGCGCGCGGGCGTACAGAGGCAGAGCTGAGTCGGGTGACTCTCCTTCCTGGGCCAGATCGGCGCGCAGGCAAAAGTAGTAGCCTGCGGCCAGCGATCCGGGCTGCACTACACGGTACATCTCTTCAGCCACCGCGAAGGCGCGCTCCCGCTGGCCGGAAACCCAATAGACCCAGCCCATCGTCGCCAGGGGTAGCCAAATCTCCTCCGGCATATCCAGGCCCCTGCCCAGGCGGAGAGATTCCTCATCGGCAGCCAGAGCGAGTTCAAACTGCCCCCGGGGTATGTAGACGCAGGCCGAAAGGCTATGAAGACACCTGTGCAAGCCATAGGAGTATCCCAGTTGGCGGCTCAAGTCAATCGCGCGCTGGTAGAACCGCTCGGCCGCCATCAGGTCGCCAGTCTCATGCGCATAGTCGCCCAGTATCCGCAGGGCATCGGCCTGGGCCGGCGACTCGATGGCAGCGTGAGCCAGCGCCTCCTCGGCTAGATTGCGCGCCTCGTTGTAGTGTCCCAGGCGGAAGTGGACGTGGGCCACACAGATCAGCGCCGCAACGATGTCTTGGGCTTCACCAGAAGCACGCGCTCCTTCCAGCGCTTCCCGCGCCCGTTGCAGCGCCGCGCCGATGTTGCCGGACCGCTCCAGGGTCTGGCTTTCTTCGATCAGACTACTGATGGGAGGAGGTAGGTTCATTACTGGATTCCTGCTCGCTGATGGGCTTATATTATGGTTCAGGCTTGGAGGAATGTCAAACTCGCGCCGGGTGGCTGTTCAAATTCCGGGAAAAGTGGTAAGATACGAGGAGAGACAGAGACAGAGGAAAGAGAAAGGAACGGAGAGAGGGAGAAACGATGGCATACGTCGCTATTTTCGAGGGGTTGGTCGTAGACCAAGCCGATCAAGTTGTGGAAGTCACCTACCTGGGAAGCGAACCCTATTACGTCGTCAATGACGCTGGTTTCCGACGACATATTCCTTCCGAGAAGGTGGATCGCCAGGTGTTGCGCGCCATGCAAGAGCAGGTCATGGCGCAACGGAGCACGGTCGTAGAGGGGATGCTGCAATTTGTGGGCCAGGATGATCTCTTCACCCAGGCTATGATTGAGACCTCGATTGACAAGCTGGACGAAAATATGGAGCAATTGCTCCAGGTGGGTTTGCCCGAAGACGCCCGCGTCTTGTTGGGGGCAATGGGGTTCCACATCGTCATTGACGTGCATGGCGAGGTCGTTGATCTGCAGTTACCGGCCCAGATCGAGCCGGAGGAATGACTCTCAAAACGCAAAACCCCTGCTGCGCGCGCAACAGGGGCGGTTAGTGGACCTGAAGGGACTCGAACCCTTGACCTCCTCAATGCCATTGAGGCGCGCTCCCAACTGCGCCACAGGCCCATCTCATTATCACTTTTTAACAAATTTGAGGGGACTTTTTGCCCCGCTGTGGAGCTGAGGGGATTCGAACCCCTGACCTCTACAGTGCGATTGTAGCGCTCTCCCAATTGAGCTACAGCCCCGCTCCGCACGGGAAGGATTATACCATAGACGCCGAATGAGGCAAGTAAAGTGACTGGGTGCGGTTTAGCGTTTCAGCGTTCTCTGTCTTCCCCTACGGCGTGAAGCGGAACTTCCCCGGCTCGTACTCCTCGCTGGCGGTATCTAATGGGACGAGTTGGAACCAGCTGTTGCCCGGTTTCAGCGGGAGCGGGTTCCCCTCCCCATCCCAGAAGGTGAGCATATCCTCGCGGCTCTCCCGCCGCCAGTACCCCTGGAGCATCTGACCATCGCGGAAAATCAGTACCGGCCCTTGCCCCCACACCTGGATTTCGATGGACATGTGCCCGCCGCCCCAGGTATCTTCCAAAATATCGGTCTCCAGGTGATTGGCGAAGATCACGACTACGTTAGCTGCCGTGACCTGCTCGCCGGTCAGGTAATCACGGTGGATCTCGCCGGCGGTGCTGCGTTCCCAGCGTCCCAGTTCCTCATCGTAATCCCAATGTGCGCGGCAGACGCCGGCCAGGTAGTCAATCTTGAGGGTGTTGACCGGGGTGCTTTCCTTGATCGAGGGCAACGACTCGCTGAAGGCCATCAGGCTGGGAAAATCCGGGCGTTGGTCAATGCCCCGCTCGGCGGCCAGGGAGCGCAGCTCCTGGAGATCGGCGAAGAGCGTGTGCTCGAAGGCCAACCCCTCGCGCGGAACGCGGTAGAAATACGGTTGTCCTATGCCGAAGTCCGGTGAGGCGACCTGATCGGGGAACAGGTCGGAGGCGCGGAAACGTTGCTTCACGCCGCCGCTCATGCCGGAGAAGGCGAAAACCCCCTGGTACATCGCCGGGATCTCCAGGTCAATCAGGCGTCCACTGCGCACCGACCCGACCCGTTCGGGGTACGTGCTGTAAAAAACGGCGGTGAGGCGTGTGATGCCGCCTTCGGCATAGTGCTCAAAGACCAGATCGGCGGAGTTGAGGCCGGCCTGGGGGCGCACCTCCGGCGAGTTGGAGATTTTGATTGCCAGCGGCAAGTGTTCCAACATCTCCGGATCGTCCACTTTCAGCCCGGTGAGCGGATCCATATCCGGCGGGAAGGGCGTGACGCTCACCGCCTCTGCCGTGGGAGCCGTGGTGGGAGTAGGTGTCGCCGTGGGGATGGGCGTTGGCGGGATCGCTGTCGCCTGCGGTATGGGGGTACGGGTTGGGGTGGGCGTGGCGACCGGCGTCGCGCTGCTGCATCCGGCGACGAACGACATCACAACTAACAACAAGACCAGATAACGTATATGTGTGCGCATGAAATCTCCTCCCTCAGTATGCATGTATCTGCCCCGAAAATAAATTAGTGACTGGTGATTGGTGACTGAGTGCGTCCCAGCGTCTCAGCGTTTCAGCGACTAAATAGCTGTGGCCAGCATTGCCCTAAGGGCAATTAGCCCGAGGGTCTCATTGGGGCAGAATGTCCTAAACTCTGACCGAGAATCCCAGACGGGAAGATACTTTTGCACATATTATAAGAATTGAAGCTGGTTAGTCAATCGCCATTTGCCGCTTGGGCCGCTCTCATTGGGGTCTTCTGCCCCAAACTGCGCTGACTGTGCCCGTCTGGGCTGCGGTCGTGGCTCGGTCGGGAGACCGGCCACAGCTAGAGCCATTCGCCATTTGCCATTTCTTCATTTGTCATTTGCTCATTTGTCATTTCTTCGTTCTCTTCATTCCAGTACGTACTGCAGGATCAGCGCATTGGTGAGCAATTCCACCGGAGCGCGGTCGTCGGTGAAGACCAGGCCACCGGCCTGGACGTCCACCAGGTTGGCCTGGGCGCGCTCGGTGATGGTGCGCAACCGGGTATCCTCCAACAACGGCAGGTTGGCCGCTAAGTTCTCCGGCGTCGTCTCTTGCACTGTGGCGACCACGATGGCGTTGAAGGTTTTTGGCACGGTGATGACGTGTACCGATGGGTAGACCTCCCGCATCGTCGCCGCCAGCGCCTCCACCAAACGCCAATCGTCAGGGGTGTGACCTACGTTGATGGCGACGACGCCCTTGTCGCTGAGCCGGGCGCGTATCTCTTGGAAAAATTCCACCGTCGTCAGGTGCCAGGGGATGTAGGGGAGGCGGTACGCATCCACGGCGACGACATCGTAGCGGGCGCCGGTCTGGCGGAGGAAGGCCCGCCCATCGGCGGCGACAGCGTTGAGGTTGGGTTCCGTCATCCCGAAATACTCGCGCCCCACCTGGATGATGGCGGGATCAATCTCTACCCCATCAATGGGCAGCGCCCCGTAGACGTCGGTGTACTGTGCTGGGATCGTCCCCGCCGCCAGCCCGATGACCAGTAGATTGTGTACCTCCTCCGGCGGGTGGGGCGGTGGGTTGAAGTAGGGCGCCATCAGGAAATAGTCCCACGTCCCACCGGTGAGCGTCCGGTCCGGTATGTAAACTGAGTGGAGACCCTGTCCTTCGTTGAGCAGGAGATAGCGTATCCCCTGTTTCTCTAACACCTGGATGAAATTGTAGACCGACTCCTCCTCGTACAGCAGCCCTTCCTGCGGCTTGATGGTCCCTGGCCGGACGAGTAGCAGTCCCACGAGGAGCGGCAACAGCCATGCCAGCAACCAGAAACGCGGACGGCTGGCGCGCCAGAGGCCCCACAGGCCCGTCAGCACCGTGAACAGCGCCAGCACCAGGAACGTCCGGTGTGTCCCGATCCAGGGGATGAGCACCAGGTTGGGCAAAAAGGTCCCTAAGGAGCTGCCTAACGTCGAGATGGCGTAGATTTTCCCGGCGGTGACGCCGGAGGCTTGCACATCCGTCATCGCCAGACGGATGACGAAGGGCGAGATGCAGGCCAGCAGCGTGACGGGAACCACGAATAGCAGCAGCACCGCGAGGAACGGCCCGGCGACCTGGCCCACGTTCCAGGCCCACACCCCTTCGGCGGCCAGACGCAACACCGGCCGGCTGATGAAGGGGATTGCGGCGATGGCGGCCCCGGCGCCGGTCAGCAGCGTGTAGAGCGTGGCGGGCTGCGGCGAGCGGTCGGCCCACCTCCCGCCCAGGGCGTAGCCCACCGAGAGGTACAGCAGGATCAGTCCGATGATGGCTGACCAGACGAGCTCGGAGGAGCCGAAGGTGGGAGCCAGCAGTCGCGCGGCGGCCAGCTCCAGCGCCAGCGATACCAGCCCTCCGGCGAAGGCCGTGAAATACAGACGAGAGGTCATGTGTACTCCTTAATAAGAGTTGCGAGTTGAAAGTTAAAAGTTGAAAGTTAAAAGTTGAAAGTCAAAAGTCGAACGTCGAACGTCAAACGTGATTCGCCATTTGTCATTTCTTCATTCGTCATTTCTTCATTTGCTCATTTGTCATTTGCTTATGACGCCCAGCATCGCCGTGTGGATGAGGCCGTTACTGGCGACGATCCGCTGCCCGTCCAGCGGCAGCCGCTCGCCGGAGAAATCGCTCACCCGGCCGCCTGCCTCCTGGACCAGCAAAATCCCGGCGGCGACGTCCCACGGTTTGAGACCCAGTTCCCAAAAACCATCAAAGCGCCCGCAGGCCACGTAAGCCAG
>JAUWHU010000527.1 GCA_030605705.1 Thermoflexia bacterium
GGAAGACGTACCCCACGAGCGAGAGCCGTCGCCGCAGTCGCCGCCCAATCACGAAGTAGCCCGCTGCCGCCAGCGCGCCCACCAGCGCCAGCAGATCCCCCGTCAGCCGGTGCGCGCCGCTGCCGGCATCTCCTAAACCAATGATGACCGAACCGGCCAGGGCGACGCTCATCCCCAACAGCAGCGGGCGGGAAAGTTTCTCGCCGAGGAAGAGGTGGGATATCCCTCCCACGAAGAAAGGCGACGTGGTCACGAGCACGACCGAAGCCGCCACGGAGGTCAGGGCCAGCGAGGTGATCCACGCGGCGAAGTGCAGCGCGAGGAGCAAGCCCGCGCCCAGCGTCAAGAGCCATTCTCGCCGGCTGAGACTGCGCAGCTCGTCGCGCTTGGTGAGAAGCGCGAAGGGCGCGAGAATACCGGCGGCCAACGTCAACCGCCAGGCCGCCACAGCCAGTGAATCAATGTCAGCCTGCGCCAACCGGACGAAAGTGGAGGCGGTGGAGACAGCGAGCACACCGGCGACCAACATGAGCCGGGGCGGGAAGGACAGGGACCGGGAATCGTTCATCTGTATCTGCCTCGAAAATAAGTTAGTGACTGGTAACCGGTGATTAGTGATTGGTGCGGCTCAACGTTGTAGCGTCCCGGCGTCTCAGCGACTACCCAACCATGCCCATTTGTGGCCACCTCGAAAATAAACCATCCGTAGTAGCGACTTCAGTCGCTTGTGGCGTTGAACGACTAAAGTCGTTACTACAAGCCATTTTCGTCCTTGGTGGTGTGTAAGCACTCGTGACAATTTCTCAATATTTGGAGAGGAAGGGAGTGTAATTCGTGACAGAAAAGAGCAAGACCGGCTCAATACGCCCCGGATCATTGAGATGATACGTTGGAACGCCGGTAAAGAAGACTGTGGCGCAGTGGCTCTTAGGCGTGTTCTTCCACGGCCTTCAGGAAGTCAGCGAAGGTGATTTCGGAGGAAGGGATATGCTGGCTGGGATCATCAAAAGGATGGATGTGCCAACCGATGAAAGCATTGTCGGCGCCAAAGATTCTGGCAGCATCTTCAATGAGAGCATAAGAGCAATTCCCAGTATCCGCATTGTAGAAAACGTCAATGAATGGTTTATAGATCAAAACGACACGAATCTTTATCACCGTATCATCTAAAATTTGAGTATTATAGGCACTTAACAATCAAGTCCTGGCACAAAAAACAAGAATTTTACCACGGAGGACACAGAGATCGCAGAAATTTTCTTCTTTGTTTTTCTCGGCGTTCTCAGCGTTCTCTGCGGTAAAGACCTCTTTTGGTTCTGGCTTGTCCAGGTTAGGAGGTAACAAGATTGAATTGGTCGCAAGTGGCCTGTATGGTGCGGGCAAACTCAAAGGCGCTCAAATGAGCCATTGACGGATTCCTTCAATCTTTCTCTTACGGCTTATCAAACCATCCCATTCCAGGTAATCACGCTCTACTTCATAGGAGAACTGCTGGGGAATACTCTCAGTTTGACCACGGTTTTGGAACTGTTCGAAGGACATGCCATATTTTTGCTCGTAAGCGCGGATAGCTGCGTCGATTTTCTCTAACCGATGCTCGACGGCGTCTCGCAAAGTAATGAGTAAAGCTATATCAGGTCGAGGTTCGCCGGTGAGTTCGGTCAACGTTCTTAGAGCCACTTTCGGTATTGTGGTGGTGGTTAACATTACGCTTCTCCCTTCATAATGGTCACTATGTGCTTATTATATCACCCGTTAAATAGAAGACGAACCAGCGCGATCGTTTTCTACTAACTGTCATCCGGCGTTGTTGACTGGACGGACGTTATGAACACATACAAACATAGCTTTCATTAACGCGGGTGGCCGTGAACAGACATACCCGTTCTTTCTCGACCTTAGAAAAATGCCGGCGATAGGCCGCCGTCTCATCCAGCAGCGCGCGCAATTCGGCAGCCACGCCGGAAGCGCGACCGGGGGACGACGTACCGCCTATGCTGACCTCTACCTCATCCCCCGCCTCTAGCTGCACGGTGAGATGGCCTTTCGCCGCCAGCCAGGCAAGCCCCTGGCGCACCGTGACCGGGCGTTGAGCGGTGGCCTCGGCCAACGCCGCCACTTGCAGCCGCCCGCCACCGGCCCGCAGCGCGTACTTGACCAGTCCCATCAGCCGCTTAAGGAACGCTTCGAGGGTATCCAGGCCGGGGTCTACCCCGAAGAGCACGACTCGCCGGGGAGCGACCCGCTCCAGCGCGGCCTGCAACACGCCGGGACCGGGCGGCGATGTCCAGATGACCAATGTGGCGGCGGGTTCCAGCGCGTGCCGAGGCTGCCCCACCGCGTCCTGAACGCCTTCCGCCCACACCTGGACGCCCTCCTCCGCCAGCAGCGGCTTGAGCAGCGTCAGGGGATGCGGCTCAGGGCGATAGTCCACGATCTCTAAGGAAGGTTGCGCGGCCTCCACCACCACGACGGGCGCGGCCGCCTGTCGCGCATCCACCCACGTCACCTGCAGGCTGCGATTCCCACGGAAGGTGTTCACCCCCACGGTGTAGGCCAGATCGAAACGACCCTCCGGCAAAGATGTCTCGTCGCTGCGCCACCACAGAACGCGCTGCGCCGTGCCTGCCGCATCTTCGACCACCAGTTGCAGGTGATCGCCGTTGCGGCCCAGCTTGCTGTGACTCTGCACGGTCACATCCCGCGTCGCTAAGGT
>JAUWHU010000234.1 GCA_030605705.1 Thermoflexia bacterium
CATCATTTGGATGGCGAATAACTAATGACACTAACAGATTTGCAGTATCTGCTCCGAAAACAACCTGGCTTGTAGCAGGCGATTCCGTGGCCCTAAGGCCGGCCGTTAGCACTGGCCGTGGGTATCGCCGTGATTCGGGGAACAACTTCTCAAAAAATGAGGGCGAATCATGGAGCGCATCAAAAATCAGCCGCGAATTAACACGAAAAAAGGCATTCAGGGTAAAAGCCACACTATCGGCTCCGCGCCCCCGTGAACGGGGGCGCGGAGCGTTTGGGAGCAGATAAGTCACTTTTGCCACAGTGCGTATAAACGCAATACAGGCGAACCGTTATGGTTCGCCTGTATTTTGTGGTAGATATTGATCTTAGGAAGAAGGTTATTCCTCTGTTTCAGCCCCTTCCTCTTCTTGGCCGATAACCTCGACATCACCGGCTTCCGGCTCGACTACAATCTCTTCTACTTCCTCAACTTCTTCGACGACAGCGCTGATCTGCACCACGGTCTCCTCGGCGTCGGTGAGTACCTCAATACCTTCCGGCACCAAGATATCTTTCACGCTGATGGAATCGCCGATCTGGGTCAGTCCGGAGATGTCCACGTCTATCGCGGGAACCAGGGCGGAGGGGAGACACTCTACATCTATCTCGTTGACCAGGTGGAGCAACACGCCACCCAATTCCTCCACAGCGTGGGCGGTCCCCACCAGGTTGATGGAGATCTGGATGCGCACCTTTTCCGTCATGCTGAGGGCCTGCAAATCCAGGTGGATCAACACGCGCTTCAGGTAATCCCATTGAACGTCGCGGATAATGACACTGTAGGGTGTGGGGGTGCCGGCGACGTAGACGTTGATCAGGCTACTGCTCCCGGCCTGGTTCGCGATACTCCGGGCCTCGTGCGCATCGAATTGTACAGCCAGCGGCTCAATGCTGCTCCCGTAGATGATCCCGGGGAGCAATCCTGCACGGCGCAGTTGCTTGACTTGTTTGCCGATAACAGTTCGAGGCGTGGCCTGTAGTCTCAATTGTTCCATAATTTCTTCCTCCGTTTGCCAAAACCTTGTTTTTCCCTTTGGCGTGGGTTTTCTTTGTGCTGGCGGTTCAATTAAATGGGCCGCAGCTGTGTGCGGCCCATCAACACATTCAAAGCTATTCTAACGCAAACCCCCGCGTTGTCAACCTGACTTTCAGGGTGAGCATACGCCGGAAAGCGGAGATGGCACTAACGATCTTTCAACAGTAGGGAGACGGGAGAGCGATTTTCCATCACGCCGATGGCATACCAGGAAAGCCCTATCCCTACCAGGTGCGCGGCCATCAGGAAAAAATCCGTCTCACCGGCGGCGTTGCGCAGGTTGGGGAAGAACATCATAATGCGGACGACGATGTTGGTGCCCTGGGTGAAGACGAGGAAACTGCGTCCGGAGTCCGGGGTCAGGGTGCCTGTGTTCATCCCCAGGAGGGCCAGGGCCAGCAAAATTGTAAGAAATGGGAGGAGGACGGCCGCTTGTGGCGCGTCAGCAAAGAAATTGGGAGGATAGAGGATCACGGCAACTACTTGCAAGACCAAGAGTATGACTAGCGACTTACGTGTACTTGACATCTTACACTCCTTAATCTGGGGATTGGGGACTATAATTTTAAGTATTATAGGTGACTTTTCACCCTCGTCAAATTTGATGGTATCTCCACAGTTAACCGTGGAGCATTCAAATTGCCTCACTTTTGCCCTGAATTCAAGCCTGATAAGTGCTTTACATGCCACTTTTCGGGCGACCACGGTTTAGTGTGGTGCGTGGTGCCACCAATTTGACATTTTGAGGTTTCTTCGTTAAAATACAGAGGTGTTTTACGATTGACCGGGGTTATGCCCGGTCCCTCTGACCGAATTCTGATCCAGGAGGTGTCACAGATAAGATGCAACAATGAATGAACCATGGTTGTTTGAGATTTCATCAGTAGTTCTATACACAAACAGACAGAACTGAGGAGGATACGATGCGTGCACGATTTTTATGGATCCCGATGCTGATTGTAGCGTTAGTGGCCTTGCCCGCCTGTGGCGGTGGCGACGGCGGGACGCTCAAGATCGCCATTCTGGCTCCCTTGAGCGGTGACGTGGCTACCTTCGGCGAATCTACCCGCGATGGCGCAATGATGGCCATTGATGAATGGAACGCCGACGGCGGTGTGCTGGGCAAGCAGATCGAGACGGTTGTCGAGGACAGCCAGTGCAATGCCGAGGCGGCCGTCAGCGCGGCCAACAAGGTCATTGACCAGGATGGCGTGAAGTTCATCATCGGCGAGGTTTGTTCCAGTGCCTCCATCCCCGTCTCTGAGGTGGCGATGGCTAAAGGCGTTTTGCAGATGTCCCCCACTTCGACCAACCCTAGCGTGACCGTGGATGAGTTCGGCAAGACCAAGGGCTTGATCTTCCGCGCCTGCTTCATTGACCCTTTCCAAGGGACGGTGGCAGCCAAGTTCGCGCTGGATAACTTGGGCGTGAAGACTGCGGCCGTGTTACTGGATCAGGGCAACGATTACGTGCGTGGCCTGGCAGAATACTTCCGCGATGCTTTCGAGGCCGGTGGTGGGCAGGTGGTGGTCTGGGAGACCTACACCGGCGAGGACCAGGACTTCTCTGCTATCCTCACGAAGGTGAAGGATGCCGCCCCTGATATCCTCTACCTGCCGGATTACTACTCCACAGTCAACCTGATCGCCGCACAGGCCCGCGAGAAGGGCGTCACCGCGGTGATGATGGGTGGCGATGGTTGGGATTCTCCCGACCTGGACACGTCAGTGGTGGAGGGTGGTTACCACACCAACCACTACTCAGCCGATGACCCGCGCCCCGAGGTGCAGGATTTCGTGAGTAAGTATCAAGAAAAGTACGGTGCGGTTCCCGATGCGCTGGCTACGCTGGCTTACGATGCGACTAACATCCTATTGTTAGCCATGGAGGAAGCCGGTTCCACCGACCCCGCTGCTGTGGCTAAAGCGTTGGAGGATATGTCGTTTGATGTCGTTTCAGGCAATATCACCTACGATGAATTGCACAACCCCATCAAGTCTGCTGTTATCTTGCATATCCAAGACGGCAAAGCAGTCTACATGGATACCATCGCTCCCTAAGGGAGAATAATAACACCTGGAGGGACGAGGCAGCTCGTCCCTCCAGGAGCTTTTTTTAAGGAGGCGTATATGGAGACACTGCGCTCAGAACCTCGTGTGCAGGGTGCGGCCTTGCAGCGACGTAACGGTGAGATGCTGAATCGCATTACCCAGGGGTTATTCGCGCTTGCCGGCTTAGGCGTGCTGTATATTTTAGGCCAGGCATTCTGGGATAATCCGTCAGTTTTCGTGCAACAGATGCTCAATGGCCTGCAGTTGGGATTTATCTACGCGCTTATCGCGCTGGGTTACACGATGATTTACGGTATCGTGAAATTGATCAACTTCGCCCATGGCGATGTCTTCATGGTGGGGGCGTTCACCAGCTATTACGTGATCTCCTTCCTGGAACTCCATCGCTGGCCGGCCAACTTGTGGCCGGGGCTGCCGGAAGGATTGGTCGTGTTGCTGGGGACGCTCACCGTGATCGCTGTAGCCATGGCGGTCACAGGAATCCTGGCGGTGGTGATGGAGCGCTTCGCTTATCGCCCGCTGCGGGATAAACCCCGTATCGCGGCTTTGATCACCGCTATCGGTATGTCGTTTTTCCTGGAATACTTTGGGGCCTTGCCTTTCACTTACTCGAACAACTATATCACCTATCCCCGGCCTTTTGAAGTCGAAGTCTTTAGCGCCGGAATTATCTCCCCGGTTCTGATCTGGGCGATGTGGCTCCTGTTCGGGATCTCCGCGCTGGCTTACGGGATACTGAACTGGCGGGGCAAGCGTGGAGACGTGCGCGCTCAGACCTGGGCGCGGCATCCTCTGTTGCAGTTCGGGTTGCTGTTTGGAGGCTTCATGGCTGCAGTCTTGACACTGACCGGCCTCCACATCGAGACCGAGGGGAAGGTGTGGGACCTTTCTGTTTCCAATGTGATGTTGGTGATCATGGGCGGCTCAATTGTCCTGCAGGTGGCGTTGCAATACATCGTCAATCGCACCAATCTGGGCAAGGCCATGCGCGCGGCTGCTTACGACAAACACGCGGCCCGCTTGATGGGTATCAACGTAGATAAAGTGATCGCGGCGACCTTCGCGTTGGGCGGCGCTCTGGCCGGCGCCGGCGGGGTTTTGTACGCTACGGCCTTCAAGCAGGTACATCACTTGATGGGCATCATTCCGGGCCTCAAGGCTTTTATCGCGGCGGTGGTTGGTGGGATCGGGAGTATCCCAGGGGCTTTCTTAGGCTCTTTGATCATGGGGCAGGCCGAGGTATTGGCTGCCGGCTTTATTTCCACCCCGATGCGTGATGCGATTTCGTTCTCACTGCTGATCGTGGTGCTGCTGGTATGGCCGCAGGGTATCTTCGGCGAGCCGCCCGGCGAGAAGGTTTAGGGAGATGCGTATGTCTATACTAAAGCGACTGAAGAGCTCCACAGGGTACTTCATCTTAGGGGCATTGTTACTTTTTGTCGTGGTGCAGATTTTGCTCTTGCCGCTGGTTGATGGCGAGCCAATCTTGAACAACTTCTGGCGCGGCCTCATCTTCTGGGGAGCCGCGATCACCATGGTCACCCTGGGGTTGAACCTGATCTATGGATTCAACGGCCAGTTCTCGCTAGGGCAATATGGGTTTTACGCCATTGGGGCCTACACATCCGCCGATGTGACCTACCGCTGGACCCACAGCGACCCTTCGGGGCTGGCGGTCGTGCTGTTAGGGGTATTGTTGACCCTGCTGTTGTACGTGCTGGTCTCTGCTTTCCTGCGCCGCCTCTACGGAGTCACGGTGACGGCGCGTTTCACCATCTACTTACTGGCTACGATGTTGGCATTTTTCGTGGCCGTGAAGTTGGCTGCTCCCGTGGGAGCGCTGTTTGTAAGTGTCTTGGGCGCGCTGCCAGATTCAGTGACGCAGCAGATGGTTTTCTTTATAGCATTGGTCGGGGGTGGCGCTTTGGCCGGGATTATCAGTTTCCTCTTCGGTCTCCCGGTGCTGGAACTTGGCTCTGACTATTTCGGTATCGCCACCCTGGGATTCACGATGATCGTCAAAGTGCTGTTAGATAACACCGATACCATTTTACCTTTCCCTGAGATGAAAGGGGCGCGCGGCATGGTGGGCATCCCCCAGTGGACGACCTGGCCCTGGGTGTTCCTGACCTTCATGTTGGTCGTTCTGGTCATGAGAAACTTGTTACACTCCAGCTCGGGGCGGACGATCCTCTCGGTGCGGGAGGATGAGCGGGCGGCATCATTGGTGGGAATTGACGTCGCCAACTCCAAGGTACTGGCTTTCGTCGTGGGGAGCATCTTCGCCGGGTTGGCCGGCGGGATCCGCGCCCACGACCTGGCCTTCCTCCACCCCCAGTCCTTCAATTTCATCCAGTCCTATAACCCCTTGATCATCGTCGTTCTCGGTGGGTTGGGAAGTATGACCGGGACCATATTCACCGGCTTCATCTGGATTCTACTGCTGGAGGGGGCCTTACGGCTGGTCCTGCCGCCCGGTTTTGAGACCTGGCGTTTTGTGGTCTACCCAATCATCTTGCTTTTGATGATGCTCCTGCGTCCCGGAGGACTTTTCGGGAAGTATGAGATGCCCTTCCTGCGGCGGACGTTACCACCTCTGCGCAAGAAAATAGTTGAGGAGGCAGTAAAATGAAAGGACGACCTGAAGGGCTATCCGCAGAGGTAGAAGCGCGGCCGGTGGTGTTGGAAGTCAAGGATTTGACCCACTTTTTCGGAAACCTGCGAGCGGTTCATGATTTCGATATGACCTTGCGGCAGGGAGAGCTGGTGGGGCTGATTGGCCCTAACGGAGCGGGCAAGACAACCGTTTTTAACTTAGTCACGGGCGTGTACCTTCCCACGGAGGGCAGTATCCGCTTCCATGACGTAAAACTGGTGGGGCGACCTTCTCACGAGATCATCCAGATGGGGATCGCCCGTACTTTCCAGAATATCCGTCTTTTCTCTAATCTGACAGTGCTGGATAACGTGCGCATCGCCTATCACCCACATGCCGGTTACACCCTGGTGGATTCCATCCTGCACACCAGCCGTTTTCACGAGAAGGAAACGGAGATGACGGAGCGCGCCCAGGAATTCCTGGACATCTTCGGGCTGGCGGAGCGACAGGGTGACATCGCAGGCAGTCTACCCTACGGCCTCCAGCGGCGCCTGGAGATCGCGCGCGCGCTGGCGACCGACCCGCAGCTGTTGATCCTGGACGAGCCGGCTGCCGGGATGAACCCCCAGGAGATTGACGAGCTGCTGGATCTGATCATCTTCATCCGCGACCACTTCAATCTAACGGTCTTCTTGGTGGAGCACCAGATGCGGCTGGTGATGAATGTCTGCGAGTGGATCACGGTAATGGACTTCGGCGAGGTGCTCGCGCGCGGAAAGCCCGCAGAAGTGCGCGGGAATCCCCGTGTGGTGGAAGCTTACCTGGGCCGTCAGACAGTGAAAATCAAGTAGGAGGCACGCTCATGGCATTGTTGGAAATCAAGGACCTGTATGTATCCTATGGTGCGATTCGTGCCCTCCACGGCATCTCCTTTCACGTAGAAGAAGGGGAAGTCGTGACGCTCATCGGCGCAAACGGCGCGGGAAAATCCACCACTCTGCAGACCATCTCCGGCATTCTACGGCCCGATCGCGGGCAGGTACTCTATGAGGGACAAGACATCACGCGGATGCGCACCGATACTATCGTAAAATCCGGGCTGATCCAGGTGCCGGAAGGCCGGCGCATCTTCGCTCCTCTGACGGTACGCGAGAACTTAGAGATGGGTGCGTTCACTCGCACGGACAAACAGGAGATCGCGGAAAGCATGGAACGCGTTTTCGAGCTCTTCCCGCGCCTCAAGGAACGTGTGGAACAGATGGGCGGGACGCTTTCCGGCGGTGAGCAGCAGATGTTGGCCGTGGGCCGCGCGTTGATGGCAAAACCACGCCTCCTGCTCATGGATGAGCCTTCGATGGGACTGGCGCCCATCCTGGTGGAGGAGATCTTCGAGATCATCGAGGAGATCAATGGACAGGGAGTGACGATCCTGCTGGTAGAGCAGAACGCACACATGGCCTTCTCCGTCGCCAACCGAGGGTATGTGTTGGAGACGGGTGCCATACACCTGGAGGGATCGTCTCAAGAGCTGGAACAGAATCCCCAGGTGCGCGCGGCTTATCTGGGCGGCGACTGAACACCCGTTTTAGACTTCTTTAGACCTCTTTAGACCTCCGAGGTTTGCAAACCTCGGAGGTCTTTGCGTATCTGCCTGTTAAAATAAACGCAGAGTCGCTGAGAAGCAGAGAAAAAATAGGTTCTCTGGGAATTGCCGTGGTGAGTGCCACGCGACGTAAATTTTCACCACAGATTGCACAGATTACACGGATTTTTTTGCTTTTTTCTGTGCTAATCCGTGAAATCCGTGGTTAGTTTTAACTCGACCACGCGAATTCCCAAAGAGCCAGAAAATATAAAAACTCTGCGCCTCTGCGTCTCTGCGTTGCATCTGCCGGCCTCGAAAATAAACGGCCCGTAGCAGCGACTGCAGTTCACTTCTCCGGCTTGACCGCCACCAGGTAGTTCATGAACGCCGGGCCACGGCAGCCGGCGGCCTGGTTTCCGCCCAGCACGACCTGTCCGGCGGGGAAAATCCGGCTGTAGACCGGGAAGTACATCCGCCCGCCGGGATGGGCGATCTCAATGTGCAGCGGTTCGGGCTGGAACGCCCGTAGCCATTGCGGGAGTCGCTCGGCTGTGGATTGGTAAGCGACGTAGACGGTAGCCGCGCGCTCGAGCCGGAAACGCAGGTGCTCTGTGGCCTGGACCTCGTAATCGAGGTCGGCGGTGCGGATGGCGGGCAGGCCGTTGAGCGCGAGGGGCACGCGCATGAGCGGGTAGGGGCGGTCCATGTAGGCGATCCTGAAGCTGCGGAGCGTGCTGGGGCGATAATGTCTGCCGCTGCCGGCGGACACTTCTCGGATGGGATTATCGTAGTGTCGCGTGTAGGCCCCCGGTTGCCGCCCACCGCCCTCGTGCGCCACTACCGCCATCCCCCCGACGACGGAGGCGAGCGGATCCATCTCTCGCAGTTTCTCCTCTCCAAAGATGTCGGCCAGCAGGTTGACGAAGGCCGGCACCAGCGAACTCCCGCCGGTGCGCAGGACGACGTTGATCTGTGAGGGGCGGACTCCGGCCTCACGTAGCACCTGCCGGATCTCCTGCTCGATCACGGCGCGTTCCTCCGCGATCAGCTCCTCGAATTGGCGACGCAGGACGCGCTCGTGAATGGCGATATCTTTGTAGACGAAATCGAGGCGGGTGAACAGCTCGTCGGAGAGCTGGTGCTTGGTACGCTCAATGATTTTGAACAGCGCGAAGCCCACCTTCTCCGAGACCAACGTTTCTAAAGCGTGCATGGCGCGCGGGTTATTGCTGCTTTTCTGGAACTCACGGATTTTGCCCAGCTGTTCGGGCCGGGAGAGATCGGGCATGGTTTGCCAGCTCTTGAGCAGGTCCAGCATGTAGAAAGGGAAATCCGCTTCCGGCCCGATCTGGCTGCCCGCGCCGAAATACGGGAGCAGTGATTCCATGATGCGCCGGTCCAGATCATCGCCGCCGACCAGCACGCCGCGAGTGGCGAGCACGCGCGGCGCTTGCCGCCCGCCGACCTGCGCGACCGTCAGGTCCAGCGTCCCGCCGCCGAAATCGAAGATGAAAACGCACTCTTCGGCGTCGCGCGCCTGGAGAGAGCTATGGTAGAGGTGCGCAGCAGCGTTTGGCTCCAGCTGGAAAGTGATCTCCTCGAATCCGGCGAAGCGTGCTGCTTTGAACAGGATCTCCTCGGCGCGCGCGTTGATGGACGGATCGTCGCTGAACTTGACCGGACGACCCAGAACGACACTCTCGCAGTGCATGTCCAGTTGATATTCCGCGCGTTCCTTCAGGGCGCTGAGGATGAGGGCGATGAGCTCGTCAACGGGATAGTAACGCTCAAAAATGGTGGTGCCCTCGTAGCTGGGATCGCGCAGAGCAGTCTTGACGGATTGCAATAGCCGTCCATTAGCGTTGGTATCCACCAAATCGAAGATGTCGTGCATGTAGCGGATGGGGCTGGAACCCGCGCCCCCGACGATCATCTCAATGGCGCCCATGTGTCGCCGTTCCCAGATGGGGCGGCGACCGCTTTCCTGCTGCAAGTACGCGGCGGCGGCAACGCTGCCCAACCGCGTCGTCTGATCGCGTTGGATGTAGATAAGCGAGGGCAAGACGTGAGGGTTTTCGTTTCGTGGGTCTAACTCGATAGGGGTGAGCTTTTGCCCGTCGAAAAAAGCCACCGACGAATTGGTAGTACCAAAATCAATCCCTATGCGCATCGTGTACTTGCTCTCCTAACCTGGACAAGCCAGAACCAAAAGGCTTTTTGCCACGAATTACACGAATTTCACTAATTTTTTCTCTTTTTCGTGTTAATTCGTGAAATTCGTGGCAGAATATTCTTGCTCAATGTACGAGAATTTCAT
>JAUWHU010000578.1 GCA_030605705.1 Thermoflexia bacterium
CACTGCTTCGGGACCCATCGTATCTGCCAGCGCAGTAAAGCCGGAGATGTCGGCGAACATCACGGTGATAAGCCGGCGCTCTCCCTCCAATGCGGGCGTGGCGCGCAGTTCGGCCAACTGCTGGCGCAGCGCTGCCAGGGACAGTTCGACGACCGCATCGCCCAGGACGGCGCGCTGCGCTTCTAATGCAATGATGGCCGATTCCAGTTGCGCAATTTGCTCTTCGAGTGTTGACATGGGATAACTCCTACTTCAGAATATGGCTATGCAGGGTTCGCGGATGGCTCTACTGAAAAAACTAAGAATTTCACCACAGAGCGAAGTATGGGCAGGCAGTGCCCATTGACACAGAGAGCGCAGAGATTTTAAACTTGACCTTGAGAAAATTAATTTTTTGACGTGCAATGTTAAATATTTTTACACTAAAACTTAATCTTTTCTCGGTGTCCTCTGTGTCTCTGTGGTGAGATGACTCTTTTCAGGGGAGCCACAGATTGATCCGCAAATCCGCGGTTCTCCTCTCACCATTCCCGCGCCGCCACACCCACCATGCCGATGCCCGGCTTCTTGTGGGCGATGCTGGTGTTCAGGCGCGGCAGGATGCCCGTCTCCGCCATTTCGCGCACGTCAATTCCCAGGGGTATGTCCCGAAAGTTGAGCGCGAGGATGAGAGGGGCCAGGTGACTGAAGGTTACCAGCCCCTTGACAACTGTGTATCCATTCAGGTGCGCTGATGCCACTATATCTTACACCAAATCGGTGAAAACATCAATTCCTGATGGTCTGCGAAAACTCTCACGCGCGATTCGGGGATAGCAGCGGGGTGGCGCCTTCAAAGAAATCCAACCACACATGACCAGTCGTCATACGGACTTCGGGATGCGCCATCCCAAATTCGCGCAGACGCGGTGCGTGTGGTCCCAACACAAAGTTGACCAACCAGTCCGGCGCGTACTCGGCCAGGTCAATCGGTGCTGCATCTCCAACGTGGAACAGCCAACCGGTTGCGGTCTGGATGGCTATGCCGCAATGACCTCGCGTATGTCCGAACAGCGGCACCAACCACATCTCCGGTTCAAATGGCAAGCGGATCGCCCCGAAGTTCAACCAACTCTCACCGGTATCATCGTAGAGCACAAATTCCGGCTGATGGGCAATGTGACGGCGGACATAAGCCAGGTCAGCCCAACAGCGCGGGCCTCCCGTGAAAGCTTCGTACTCGCGGCGATGGACATGGACCCTGGCATGTGGGAAATCCGGCAAGCCACCGCAGTGATCAAAGTGCATGTGGGTTAGCACTATGTGACGCACATCTTCTGGCTTGTAACCGAGACGCACGATCTGTCGCACAGCAGCCTCTTCCCGGTTCATGGGCACAATTGTAACAACCTGAAATACACGCATGATGCCCGTTCTGTGGACGTAATCATCTTGCCCAAGACCAGTATCCACGAGTACAAGTCCCTGGTTGGTTTCAATTAACAGGCAGAGCATCCCAGTGTGCCAGTGTGAAGGCACGCGGGCGTGACAGGTGAAGCAGTTAAGGAAATGAATGACCATGAAAGACTTTTGACTCTACGCAGTTCAGCAGGAGCGCGAGGGGGAAAACTCTCACGTCCGGGTCGGGAGTGGCAACAGGAGCCTGTCCTGAATCCTTGAAGGATCTGCGATGGCCCTGCCAACCATAACTTGGGCGGCCTCAACTACTTGACCACAGCAGCCCCCCAGCCATCATACTTCACACCCACTGCCTTGCAGTAACTGAACAGTTTACCTGTCACACCAAAGATCTCGTCTAGTGTCAACCTCGACTCTTTGCCCATCACCAACCGACCATCCCCTAGCCATACCTCCGTAAAACCACTGGCCTGCAACTCGTCTCGAATCCTCAATAGCTTCTCGTCTTCTCCAACAATTGTGTGCTCTATCAAGTGCAATGAATGGGGATCACTTCCCGCCTTCACCAATTCCTCAATGACCCGGTGATCACTGATCTGCTGCCAGAATACTGGCTTCGGTTTCACTTTTTCATCGAAAAACTGCCACCCTTCCCCCTCCCTCAACTCGATCTCGTAATCCCCAGCACGTCTATCCAGTCTAGAAACACCTGCCCTGAATGTCTCCACGTCCTCCACTTGAAACATAAATTCCCTCATTCCCCCATAGCTCATTCGCCCCACAAACCGACAACTCACCCTGTGCTTCTCCAGCATCTGTAGTAAATCGTCCTCAAGTTGTTGCAACTTGGGCAATTCCTCCCTCACAGGAAGCCCATTCTCCAAAACTCTTCCTATCAAGGGAATTCGAATGATTACTCGAATTGAGTGATTGCAACCCTCGTGATCTCCTTCCTGTGCTCGCTCCACATCAAAGCTGATGATTGCTCTCTGCCCTTCTCCGTAGTTGTACGAATACATCGCCCACGAGTTTCCAACAATGTTAGCGGACTTTTTCTTCTTCCGGAACATTCTCAACCTCCTAAACAAAAATATCTGAACATCACTTTAGTCACCCAATGGCTCCAGCTTCGCCCGCGCGGCGGGTGCGGGAAACCACCGGTGCCAGCCAGCCAACCCAATTAATACCTTACCAGTGAAATTCTTGTACATTAGAGTTGCTCCTCAATAAAAACGGTAAGCTTTGGGACACGGATTTCTCCTTGTTTTTTATCCGTGTAATCTGTGAAAATCCGCGTCCAATTTCTGGGTTCGTTTATTCAGAAACAACTCTAATTGGCGCACTAACGTTGCGGATCAGGTGCGGCTATAAGCCATCCGGCTTGTTGGACTATCTTTGAGTCTACTGAAAAAACCAGGAAATTCACCACAGAGACACGGAGCGCAGTGTGGGCAGGCAGTGCCCACAGCACAGAGATTTTAAACTTAACCTCGAAAAAATTAACTTTTTGACGTGTAAAGTGGATTTTTCTTAAACCAGACATCAAATTTTCTTCATCTTCTCTGTGTCCTCTGTGGTGAGATGACTTTTTTCAGGGGAGCTCTCTTTTCTTCTTGTCATTCAGGGCCGACAGAGCTTCTTGAAAGAGTTCGCTCAGTTCATCAGGATTCGTTCCTTCCTGAATGATAAGGTCGGGACCTGTGTCCTTCAAATTGAGTTGCACTCGATAATACTTCCACGGTTCGCGCGCGCGAATGACCATGTGATTGAATCCGGACAGCTCCAGATCACAGTTGATGTTCTGCTGTCCGGTATCGGGATTCAAATAGATATCCATGTCGCCCAAGACAACGTGGGGGTTGTTGTTGAACATGTTGCAATACGTCTGGCGATCACCCTGGGCCAGGATGTGATCCTTGATCTGGTTGAAGGCTGCGGCTGTGAGAACCCCGTCGGTTTCCTGAGGTGCTTCGGCAACCAACGCCGGCGCGGCCTCACGTGAGTTTGCGCAGCCTGAAACCAAGACGAGAATCAGAATTGTGAGCAGCAATTGTTTCATATCATTTCAATCCAACGGTTTATTTAGCCGCCGTGCATTTTTGCTCCGAACCTTTCCCAATCCATGCCTGTCACTCGCAAATCGCGCCACCCGCTTCGCCATCTGGTTCATATCCCAGATTGCCTTTCGTCGCCACTATAAAACCAATAGCAGTGAGAGCGATCAGGACGGCATTGATCCTCAACAGAGTGCTGTCAAAGGACGTAGCAAATTCGAATTCTCCGCCCACGACGGAGGCACTGACGAGCAGCACAACCGTCCAATAATTGAAGGCGCTATGAAAGACGTAACCCGCGATGAGTGAGCTGCCTTGGCTTTTATTGAGTACCCAGGTCATCATGAAGGACCAACCGACTTCAATCAGGATAAAGAAGGGCAAAAAGCTCAATCCGCCCATAGCGGTTTGCGGACTGTTTTCATTGAAGAACTGAGGCAGAAACCACAGGCTCACAAACAAACCAAGGATCAGGGTTCCGACCAGAGAACCCCACTTGTTTTGAAGGGGCGGTATGCCGAAACCACGGAAACCAAATTCGGCGATATTCTCACTTCCAAGCGGTAGGAGAAAGAGCAGACCTAAAAGCGCTGGTTGAACCCGGGTTGCTGAGTTCAAATTCAAGAGCGCGGCTTCAGGTAGTTGCCCCCCTAGCAAGGCGTGAATCCCAAGGGAAGCAATGCCGATCGCAGCCGGGAGGAAGATCACCAGAACCCAGGTATACCAGGGGGCGCGTATCCGCACCATCCGGCGCAGAAAAGTACCCAGCCCTTTTCTCCCTCCAACTACAGGAGCCATGATGAACGCAGTCAGAAATGGTACAAACCAGAGCTGCGTTGGTCGGATTCCCGAATACCATGGGAACCAGCCGAGTATCAGTGTTAATACAGCATAGACCAGGAACGAATATCGGATGGTAAACGCACAAACTGAATTCTGGGTTTCCACATACACCGGTTGGGTTATGTCATTTACCATTTGAATACTCCTCTCAAGTTTCAAAGTTGGCATTGGGGTAAAAGTCGCACTTACACTGCTCCCAGCCCCCGTCCCCGGGGGCGGCCCATGCAAAAGCGCCGCCGATTTGCGCGCGCGTAGCGCGGGCGGGTGCAAGCCAGGGTTGGGCGCAGTTTCTCACTTGTACCACGACCTTTATCCAAAAACACACCTTGTCACGCCTGAAAGAAGGATGTGCTCAATTCTTGCGCTAACTCTTCAGCCGCTATATGCGTGTTATCAATCTTGTGGTCAAATTCCAATAACTCACTCTCCCAAGCGTACAATAGTTCTACTTCTTCATCTGTTAAATACTGCCCACGTTCACGGTTGCGACGCAGCGATTCGGCTAAAGAGGGGAGCAACAGCACTATCTGGTGTTCTAATTCCAGCAGGTGCGCCCGATAAATATGGGCTGTCGCGTCAGTTAGGACGTCCAAAACCACAACATCGAAACCGGCGGCTACACAGTTACGTGCGAGGATACAGCCATTTTGGGCGCCTAGGTGCAGTTGAAAACGTCCTTCTTCCCCCTCCCAGGCTGCGACGTGGGGTTGCACCACCATGGCACGGAGCCAATCTACATCAATAACCACACACCGTTTAAGCCGTTTGGCTATCAACGGACCAACTGTCGTCTTTCCTGAAGCAGGTGGCCCGGTTATGATCAATATCATGGCTTAACTGTTATACTGTTACACTGTCGTAGTATGCGCCTAACTATCATTATACGGACTATTAGCCGCACAAACTACCATCTAATAGTAGCTACTTGCATCCCGGCTCCCAGCCCCGGGGGCGCGGAGCTTTCGGGAGTAGATGTGTCATTTTTGACGCAATGCGTCTCAACGCCAATCAAGTGCGCACCAGGCATAGTATATTGGAATTCGCGCATTCGTGCAATTATCAAAATCAGGCTCTCGAACGCTTATTTCCGCTTCGACAAAGGGAACAGATAAACGCCGGCTGCGCTCGCAGATAAAAAATGATAAATCAGTCTACTGAAAAAACCAGGGTCTCTGGGACTTAGCGTGGTAAGTGCCACGCGACGTAAATTTTTCACCACAGATTAGTGGGCACTGCCTGCCCACACTACGCACAGATTGCACTGATTTTTTACTTTTTTCCGTGCTAATCCGTGAAATCCGTGGTTAATTTTAACTCGACCACGCGAATTCCCAAAGAGCCAAAATATTGAAGCAGCATTCAAGAATCTCTGCGCTGTGGGCACTGCCTGCCCACACCTACGGTTGGCGTCTCTGCGTTAAAATTAGCCCCTTTTTTCAGGGGAGTCATAAATCAGTATTTATCT
>JAUWHU010000487.1 GCA_030605705.1 Thermoflexia bacterium
GAACGCTTATTTCCGCTTCGACAGGCAGGCCAATGGGGCGCGAGATGCCATTAAGCAGTTCGGCGGACTTTGGTGGTCCCCCTGTAGAGTGTTGGTCGTCCTGTTGAGTAGAAAATTCACCGCAAAGGCGCGAACCGTAGATGTGGGCAGGCAGTGCATACAAACAGAGAAAGCATAAGAAAACTCTGTGCCCTCTGTGTCTCTGTGGTAAAAATCGCCCCGGAATATTGAGATGATACTTTGAGGGCATGTTACCGCGCTAACACACTCAACGCCAGGTTATCGGCGTGATCGCAGACCCGCTCTAGGGTCCGCAGCGTTTCGTTATAGATGAAATTCGCCTCCGGTTGGCAGACGCCGTTCTTCAAACGTGCGAGATGTTCCTCTCGCGCCGTCATGTACATCCTGTCAAATTCGTCCTCCAACACGCAGGCCTCCCTGGCTAATGAGCGCTCGTCGGATTGGACGGCCTGCAGCGCCAGGCCATAAGTCTTCTGAGTGTGCACGAACAACTCCTTTAATTCCTCCTGCGCCTCCTCGCTGAAGGGAACCTCATCCTGTGTTTTGCGTTGGGCGAACTGCGCCAGGTTTTCGGTCAAGTCCCCCACCCGTTCGATATCGGTGATGAGGCTTTTGATCTGGAAACAGCGCCGCTGTTGCTCCACGCTCAAATCCTTTCGCATGAGCGTGTTGACGAAATCCTCCAGCACGATACACACGGGGTCAATAAAGCCATCCTCGAGCTCCAAGATACGCTGAGCCGCTTCCATGTCATCCTCCACCAGGGCCGCGCGGCTGCGACTCACCATTTCGGCAGTGGTCTCCCCGATGCGCAGGAGCTCCTTGCGGGCCTCGGCCAGCGCCACCGAGGGCATACTGAGCTGCTGTAGGTCAATGTAAGCGGTGAGCTTCGGCTTTTGCTCTGCCGCGCTCGGCGGCGCCAGCAACTCAACGCCGCGCGTAATGTATTTCACGAAGGGGAACAGCATTACACTCACCGTGATGTTGAAGATCGTGTGCGCGTTGGCGATCTGGCGCGCCAGATCGGGAGAAGTACGAGCCACCAACTCGGCAAAGGGGGTAAGGAAAGGGAGAAAGATGAGCACACCGGTAACATTGATGAACGTTTGCGCCAGAGAGGCCCGGAGAGCCATCCTGGAAAGGTTGAAAGAGGCGACGAACTGCGTATCAATGCAAGTACCGATGTTGGCTCCCATCAGCAGCGCGATGGCACCCGGCAGGGTGATGGCCTGACTCATGCCCATGGCGACAACCAGGCCGGTCATGGCCGAGCTGCTCTGGACGATGGCCGTGACCACGGCCCCCGCCAGGACGCCGGCCCACACATTCTGCCCCATGAAAGTCAACCACGCTTCCACTTCCGGTAGCGTAGCCAGCACCTTCAAAGCGCCGGACATCAAATCCATCCCTAAGAATAAAAGCCCGAACCCCATGACAATTTCACCGTACTTCCGCCATTTCTCCTCCGGCATAAATTCGATGAAAAGAATCCCCAAAGCCAGAAACAAGTAAAAGAAATCGCCGATGTCGAAGGCCGCGATCTGACCGGTGAACGTGGTGCCGATCTCCTGCCCTATCATCACGCCCACCGATTGCTCTAAAGTCATCAGATTGGCGCTGAGCAAGCCCATCATTGTGATCATCAAGAGACTACTGCTCTGGATCAAGGCCGTAGCGCCGAAGCCAAACATCGCGGCCTTGATAGGGCGGTTGGTCATCCGGTCCAGCCATTGTTGGATCTGGTGGCCGGCCAGTTTTTCCATGCCGTTACTGAGCATGTGAACGCCGAACAAAAAGAGAGCTAATCCACCCACAACTTGCAAAACGTTTACCATAATTGCTCCTTAATTAATTTTGGGTCTCTGGGACTGGGCGTGGTAAGTGCCCCGCGCCGTAAATTTTTTACCACAGATTACACAGATTACACTGATTTTTTACTTTTTTCCGTGCTAATTCGTGAAATCTGTGGTTAATTTTAACTCGACCACGCGAATTCCCAAAGAGCCTTAATTTTTCTTAGCGTCCTTTGCGTCTTTGCGGTAAGCTATCCTTTTCAGTGGACTCAAAGATACTCCTGCACTTTCTGTACCTCTCGCCCTGGCCGCCAAGCTACCAAAGCGCGCTCCCGGGAACCCAGGAGCGCGCTTCACACACAATCAACCTTTACGATGAGTTACTTATCGCGTAGGAAAAT
>JAUWHU010000166.1 GCA_030605705.1 Thermoflexia bacterium
CGCGCTGTGTCTCCGCAGATTGCTCCGCTTGATAGGATTCCTCCAACGCCTTAGCCGCTTGCACTTTCTCGGCTGCTATCCCCAGACGTTCGGCTTCCGCTTCCCGCTGCCGGCGGTTGGCATCGGAGTTGGCGACCGTGATTCGCGCTGTGTTCTCACCTTCCACTGCCGTGGCGTTGGCGGCCGCGACACGTATCCGCTGCTCGCGCTCGGCCTCAGCCTTCCCGATCTCGCCATCGCGGGTTTGCTCGGCGACGGCTTTCTTGGCCTCGTTGATCGCCCGCGAGGCAGCCTCTTTTCCTAATGACTCAATGTAGCCTGAGTCGTCGGTGATGTCCTTGACGTTCACGTTGATGAGCCGGAGACCGATCTTCTTGAGCTCCACTTCGACGCCGTTCATGATGTTCTCGACGAACTTGTCACGATTGGCGTTGATCTCCTCAATGTCCATCGTGGCGATCACTACGCGGGTTTGCCCAAAAACGATGTCCTCAGCGATGCGTTTGATCTCTTCCTGTGGAAGTCCCAACAACCGTTCAGCGGCGTTCTCCATAATGCCCGGTTCGGTGGAGACCCCGACGGTGAAAGTCGAGGGCACGTCAATGCGGATATTCTGTTGGGAGAGCGCGCCTTGCAGGTCAATATCCATCGTGATTGGTGTCAAGTTCAGGAACTGGTAATCCTGGATCACCGGCATGACGAAGGCCGCGCCGCCGTGGATACACCGCGAGGAACGTCTCCCGCTGACCCCTGGGCCTACCTTACCGTAGATGACCAGGATGCGGTCAGGCGGGCAGCGTTTGTAGCGCCCCAAAAGCGTGATCAGCGTCGCGAAGACTACGAAAGCCAGCGCCAAAATCAAAAATAACCACCCCATCTCCATCGTCTGCCTCCTGTAATGTGAAATTACACTGTGGCAAAAGTGACACACCTACTCTCAAAGGCTCTGAGCCCCCGTCCCCGGGGGCGGGTTGACGAGAACTTGCCCAGGAGACGCCCCCGAGACGGGGGCTGGCAGCAGTGTAAGTGCGACTTTTGTCCCAATGCGTGAAATTGTTCGATTTCTTAAGCTATAACCGGTACGGCGGGCCTACATTTGGTGCTGCTCCTCCACTTGCACCCGGCGCACCAATAAGACATCGTGATCGAGCACTCGCTCCACCCGGACGTGAGTATTGGTCGGTAGCCGTTCCTTTTCATCGGTCACAGCGGGGATCTCGCGCAGCCGGCCTTGCACCACCACCTGCACTTGCCCGGTTCCCTGGCCCTGTGGGGGGATCGGTAGGTAAACCGTCCCCGTCTGCCCCAGAGCGCTTGACACGACAATGTTACCGGACTCTGTCAGGCTGTAAATCGTCCGCATTAGCCAGAAGACGACGAACATGAAAAACGCGCCGCCCAACAAAGCCACGATCACGCTCCCGCCCTGCGGCATCCCCGAACCTAACATCGCCACCCCTGTCCAGCCCAAGCCTACGAAGAAAGCCAGCACCGTGCGGACGGAGAACATGCCCAGGCCGGTATCGTGGACGTCGAAGTCGTCCCCTACGTCGAAGTCATCCCCTATATCGAAGTCCTGGTCGGTATCCATGTCCATGTCTTGACCGGCCAGCCCGATGAGGTTCAGGATGAACTGGACCACTAAAATCGCGGAGGAGGTAATGGCGATGGTGTAAAAAACCTGTTCCGCCCCCGAGAGAGTTATCCACCATGCTGACATATACATCTCCTTAACTGTCGAGGTAACTTACCTCTAATTGTACAAGGCTCGGATGAAGCGTCAAGTATACGTTATGGTTGGTGCGTTTCAGAATTAAGGTTCCGTCTGTGGCTTGGTCAGGAGACCGGCCATAGCTGTGTTCATTCGCCATTCGCCATTTGCCATTCGCCATTTGCCATTTGCCATTCGCCATTCGCCATTTGCCATTTGCTCATGGTTCCACGCGGAAGATTACCCCATCCGTCCGGCCCCACACTTCCGGGAAGTACATCTCGGAGGCGGTAGCGGGCAGCACGCGATACTCGCCC
>JAUWHU010000580.1 GCA_030605705.1 Thermoflexia bacterium
GGCGCTGCGGTTGCTGTTGGAGCAACAGCCGGGCATCCACGTCCTGGGAGAAGCTGTTGATACCACAGGGCTGGTGGACTGGGTAAAGGTGACTTGCCCCGATGTGGTGCTACTCGATTGGGAGTTGCCCGGCCTCGGAGCGGATGGCCTGCTACCCACCTTGCGCCAACTTTGTCCGGGCCTGAACGTGATCGCGCTCAGTGGGCGGCCGGAGGCGCGCCGGGCGGCGCTGGATGCCGGAGTTGACGCTTTCGTCAGCAAGGGAGACCCGCCGGAACGGTTGCTGGCGGCGGTGAACGATTGTTGCCACAAGCGATTAGCCCAATGACGAGGCTTCTACCTCTCGGATCGCTTCCTGAAGCTCCCGGTTCTCGAAAGTCTCCGCCAGATCATACAACCGTTCGAGGAAGGTTTGATCCTCGAGGATAACGATGTGGCGAGCCTGAACTTGGCGCAGAAAACGATTATATGAAACACCGGCCAAAGCGGCTCCGCCACGCAGATCCACTTCACGTTGCATATAGGACTGGATGGCACGGTCCAGTTTTTGCGCCTGTAATCCTTCCAGGATCAATTTTTTCATCAGGGCGGACTCTGTAGCTGCAGTTTGCTGCGCTGCGCGTGCCAGTTCCTGCGCTTCGGCTGGGGTCAACCGAACCGATTTAGTTATCATCATGACACTCATTATGCTTCACCTCGCTTGCGTGCTATATCGGTCACGACAGCCTCTGCTTTCCGAAGCAATGAAGGGCTGGTAGTCGGCACCAGACGGCGCAAGTATCCTCGGACCGCTCTCAGCGTGATCTTGGCCTCTGCGTACAGCAGGACACAAAAGTCAGGTACGCTGACACATTGGATACCGAGAGAGCGAGCAAATTGCAATGGACGGTAATCATTGATCAACAGCACCCACGAGCGTTTCTGGGCTAAAGAGATGGCATAGGCCTCCCCGGCGCCAAATAATGCCAAGTGCTGTTGGGGTTCAGCGTGATGCAGACGACCGTCTTCTTTTAGCACTTTGAACAGCATGGCCTGAGGGTAGATCAAAGGCGTCTCGTTGGAATCTGTGGTCACGATCTCGTCTTCGACTGCCTGGCAATAATGGACGCGGAAAAAGGCAAACAGATAAGGAACCACACCGATCTGTGCTGCTATATTCCAGAAAGACGTATCTAATGAAGCATCAAGCATCGCCATGCTTTGATTATATGCTCTTTTCAGATTGCTGTCAACTCTGAAAGCGGAGAAGTCGCCCGCAGCACAGAATGCCCAGGCATGAATGCCAGGGCTACGTAGTCACGCCCCGTGAACGGGACTAGATTGATACAGTGCGAGTTCTCCGACAGCGGTTCACGGTCTACCGGGATGGAGACCCGTTGTTAGTGATAGAAGTTATCCGCTAAAGCACCTGGTCACCTGACCAGGTAAAAGACCACCCACCTGACCAGGCTCAAAACTCCCCGGTTGGCCGATGCGCCGGGGAGTTTTTCGTGTTACACTGAGAGCGGAAATTGGGAATGAGGTTACTGTCACAATATATTCGCCGCTTTTGCTTTCAGTCATTTTCACCACAGAGAACACGGAGAAAAAATAAGAAAACTCTGTGCCCTCCATGGTAAAAATTGCCCTGGATTATTGATATGTAGTGCTTTGCGGGCCTGCGGTTAGGGTGGCGAATACTTTAAGACACTAGCGAATGAGCAAGTAGTGAGTAGAGGAGGTGGCATGATGTTTTTCGATCCATATATGGCTCAACGGTTGGCGGAGGAGTACATGAAGGAGCGGCGGCGCGAGGCGGAGCAGTACCGGCTGATCCGGGCGGCACAAGGTCCCCGGAAGGCACGGGGCTGGTGGACGCCGGCGGCGTTGATGTTCGGCAGTCTGGTGGGCCTCGTACTTCAACCACAGAATCAAGCCGGTTTCTAAAAAGTACTCGGCTACGAGGTGGAAGCGCCTGCGGCGCTACGCTCGCGGAGGCGGCAACAGTCCCGTAGGGCCTTTCACCTCGTAGCCCGAATTTTATATTCAGGCTCGGAAGGAGAAGGAAATGAACCCTCTAGTTAAAGTAGTCATAACGCTCAGCGGCTTTCTCGCGGTTCTGGCGGCCGCCGGCTGGTTGGGACTCCAGGTGCAGCCGAAACCCTTTCCCACATACCCGGAGCAGACACCGCCCCTGAAGACCGTTGAACTGCCGGCAGATCTACCGGCGCCCGTGGCCCGGTACTACGAGACCATCGTGGGGGATCGGGTTCCGGTCATCGAATCGGCGGTTATCACCGGCAGGGGCGCGCTGCGGATCAAAGGCATCACCTTTCCCGCGCGCTTCAGGTTCACTCACATCGCCGGCCAGGGCTACCGGCACTATATCGAAGCGACCATCTTTGGCTATCCGGTGATGAAAGTCAACGAGTGGTACCTCGACGGCAAGGCCCGCATGGAGCTGCCCTTCGGCGTGATCGAGAACGAGTCGAAAATTGATATGGCCGCCAACTTAGGCCTGTGGGGGGAAGCGATCTGGCTGCCGTCAATACTTGTCACCGATCCCCGCGTGTACTGGGAAGCGATTGACGACACGACCGCCTGCCTCATCGTGCCCTTCGGCGAGGAAGAGGATACCTTCACCGTCACGTTTGACCCACAGACCGGGTTGATCCGTGCGATGGAAGCAATGCGCTACCGGGAAGCCACAGACGAGGCCAAGATTCCCTGGCGCAACGAGCCGCTGGGCTGGCAGACCTTCCACGGGATCGAGAGTCCATCACCCGCCGCCACGACCTGGCTGGACGAGGGAACGCCCTGGGCCGTGTGGACGATCGAGGATGTGGTCTACAACGTGGATGTCTCTGAGTACATCAAGGCGAAGGGGTATTAGGCACTTGACAATGAAAACCTTGTACAATGAGCAAGAATATTCTGCCACGAATTTCACGAATTAACACGAAAAAGAGAAAATTAGTGAAAATTCGTGTAATTTGTGGCAAAAAGCCTTTTGGTTCCGGCTTGTCCGGGTTAGGAGGGAACAAAATGACAGCAAGTC
>JAUWHU010000439.1 GCA_030605705.1 Thermoflexia bacterium
GGGATTCGTGGTGACCACCCGCTGGGGTGGGCCGAGGGCGACCGGGAGACGAGGGGGGCGGATGGCCCACAGGATGAAGAGCGCCAGCGCCAGCCGGATCAAGTGGGTTGGCCGGATACGGTGCAACAGGGTGCACCTCTCCCTTACGAGGGTTGCCAACGCTGACCACAGGAACGCAATCAGGTTCATCGCTGTAACCCTTGCCAGGCTTATCTGGGGAGGATAGGAGAGTGTTGCATAGGTGATCTCCAAAACCCGAACAAGTTCGGGACTCCGCTTTCGCAGCACTCTCGATAAACACATAAGGGGAAGCGTTGCTTCCCCTACCTGGCTCCTCGGGCGGGACTCGAACCTGCAACCAACCGGTTAACAGCCGGTCGCTCTGCCAATTGAGCTACCGAGGATCAACGCCTACATTATACGCAAAACCGCGAACTCGTCAAGCCGTTTGCGAGGCGTGACATTAGTCCCAAAAGCGCCGGGCAATCTCGTTGCTCAACTGCTCGCGCATACAGGCCAGCGGGACGCGCTCGATGATCGGTCTCAGAAAGCCTTGCACGATCAGCTGCTCGGCTTCCGGGCGAGGGATGCTCCGCGCCTGGAGGTAGAAGAGCTGTTCCTCATCTAACCGCGAAACGGTTGCGCCGTGGCTGCAGCTGACGTCGTTGGCGCTGATCTCCAGGCCGGGGATGGCGTGCGCGCGCGGCTTCCCCGGCGAGGTCTCGCCGGGAGACTTATCCACCAGCAACAGATTGTTGTTGGCCTGGTAGCCCTGCGTCCGCTGCGCCTCCGGCTCCACCCGGATCATGCCGTAGAAAACGGTGCGCGCTTGATCCCGCAGCACGTTGCGGAAGAGCAGGTCGCTGTAAGTATCCGGCGCGCGGTGATGCTGGTAGGTGCTCTGGTCAATGTGCTGTTGTCCCCTGGCGAAATTGAACCCTTGCATCTCGCCCCGCGCGCCCGGCTCCAGCAGCTCCAGGCGCAGGAATTCTTTGGTGACTTGCCCACCTAACGAGCCACTGACCCAGAGCAGATGCGCGTCACGGGCCAACCGCGCCTCTTGCACGCTGACGGTGTGGCTCTGGTTGCCCCAGTGCTGGAGGCTGGCGTAGCGAATCCACGCGCCTTCCTCGGCGATGATCTCGACGATCTCGGCGTTTAGCGCCGGCGAGCTCTCCTGGGAGATGCGATCCTGCAGCAAGGTGACCCGCGCGCCTTTCTCGGCCACGATCAGGGTGTGATGCAGCCCCGCGCCGCCCTGGATATTGTAGCCGGTCAACGCTTGTAAGGGACGGGCCACCCGCACCCCTTCCGGCACGTAGACGAAGGCGCCGCCGTGCCACAGCGCGGCGTTCAATGCTGTGAACTTGTTGAAATCGCTGCGCGTGGTTGTGCCTTGCATCCAATAGCGGCGGATGAGGTCGCCGTGGGTGTGCAGCGCGGCGTGTAGATCCGCCAACACGACGCCCTTGGCCCGCTCCGTCTCGCTCAACTCAGCGTAGGCCGGCGCGCCGTTGTAGTGTACTAAGATGCCGGACAGGAGCTGCGTGGGGGGCAGGGGATGCACCCAGCAGGGGGGCAGACCGTCAATGCTTTCGAGGGGGAGCGGCGCGACTACCACGCGCTGGCCGGTCCAGGGGTAGCGCGCCACAGGGAGTCGCCGCCAGGCCTCCTCCGTCTTGCGCGGCAGCGGCAGGGATTCGTATTGTTGCCACGCGCTCCGCCGCGCTTCTCGCATCCACGCCGGCTCGTCGTAGTAGTCGGAGAGCGACTCCACGGCTGCAGCGTTCATCTCTAACGTGAGTGGCGCCCGTGGCTTCCCTTTTCCCATTACCCCACGCTCCCTTCCATCTGGAGTTGCACCAGACGGTTGAGCTCCACCGCGTATTCCATAGGTAGTTCCTTGACAAAAGGCTCCAGGAAGCCGTTGACGATCATCGCCGCGGCTTCTTCCTCGTTCAGCCCCCGGCTCATTAGATAGAAGAGCTGTTCCTCGCTGATCTTGCTGACGGTGGCCTCGTGTTCGATCTGCACATCGTCCTCGTGGACGTCAATGTAGGGGTAGGTATCGGAACGGGATTCGGGGTCCAGCAGCAGCGCGTCACAGACCACCTTCGATTGCGCTCCTATCGCGCCCTTAGCCACTTTGACCAGTCCACGATAGCCAGCGTGTCCGTTTCCCTTGCTGATGGATTTGGAATTGATGATCGAGGTGGTGTAGGGGGCCAGGTGTATGGCTTTGGCGCCGGCATCATAGTGCTGATTGTCGCCGGCGAAGGCAATGGAGAGCACTTCGCCGTGGGCGCGCGGCCCCTTGAGGATCACCGCCGGATATTTCATGGTGACGCCGCTGCCCAGGTTCCCGTCCACCCATTCCATCGCGCCGTCTTCCTCCACCACCGCGCGCTGTGTCACTAAGTTGTAGACATTGCGGGACCAGTTCTGGATGGTGGTGTAGCGGACGTGCGCGCCTTTTTTTACGAAGATTTCGATGACGCCGGTGTGCAGCGCGGCTTCAGAATACTGTGGCGCGGTACACCCTTCGATGTAGTGGACGCGGCTGCCCTCTTCGGCGATGATGATGGTGCGCTCGAATTGTCCCAGGCTCTGCGCGTTGATGTGGAAGTAGGCTTGCAGCGGGATCTCCACATCCACGCCCGGCGGGACGTAGACGAAGCTGCCGCCTGACCAGAAGGCGCTGTTCAATGCGGCGAATTTGTTATCGGCGAGGGGCACAACTTTGCTGATGTGCTGCCGCACCAGGTCGGGATACTCTTGCACGGCGGTGTCCATATCCACGAAGATAATACCGTGGCTTTCCCACTCCCGTTTCAGCGAGCCGTAAACGGCCTCGGAATCCATTTGCGCTTCCACGCCCGCCAAAAATTTACGCTCGGCTTCGGGGATACCCAATTTATCGAAAGTATCCTTGATCGCGTCGGGAACTTCCTCCCAGGTGCGGCCCTTTCGCTGAGCCGGGCGCATGAAATAATAGAATTCCTCGAAGTCCAACGCGCCCAGGTCCACTCCCCACTCTGGCATGGGCATTTTGAAGAAGATTCCCAGTGCCTTCAGGCGAAAGTCCAACATCCACTGCGGCTCATTCTTGAGCGCGGAGATCTCTCGCACGACATCCTCGCCGATTCCCTTACGGCTTTTGTGGATGTAGTCAATCTCCGTGGTGAAGTCGTACTGCGCCTGATCTTTGAGATCGCGTAGCTTATCGTGGTTTGCGGGGGTGTTCACCGCTGCTCCTCAAACTGTTTCTGTACCCAATCGTAGCCTTCTTCTTCCAACTTAGCTGCTAAGGCCGGGCCGTCGGAGAGGACGATCCGTCCGTTGAGGAAAATGTGGACGAATTGCGGGTGGATGTAGTTGAGGATGCGCTGGTAGTGTGTGATGACCAGCAAGCCCATGTTTTGCTCCTGTTGGAGCTGGTTGATGCCTGCGGAAACGATGCGTAGCGCGTCAATATCTAAACCGGAATCGGTCTCGTCTAAGATGGCGAAGGTGGGTTTGAGAAGGGCCATCTGTAAAATCTCAGCCCGCTTCTTTTCCCCGCCGGAGAACCCTTCGTTGAGGTAGCGTCGCAGAAACGCCGGGTCCATCCTGAGTTTTTCTAGCTCCTCATTGACTTCCTGGCGGAACTGCCGGGCCGGGATGAGGCGACCGTGCAAACGCTGGTTACCTGATGCGCGGGCCGCTTCTCCGTAGCCGCGTTTCGCGCTGACCGCTGCGCGCAGGAAAGAGTACAACGTCACGCCAGAGACCGCGACCGGGTACTGCATGGCGAGGAACAGGCCCTGCCGCGCCCGCTCGTCCGGCGCTAGCGCCAGGAGGCTCTCGCCGTTCAACAGCGCGTCCCCTCCGGTGATCTCGTACCTGGGGTGTCCCATCAAGGCATAAGAAAGCGTGCTTTTGCCGGAGCCGTTCGGTCCCATCAAGGCGTGGATTTCACCTGGTTTGACGACCAGGTTCACCCCTTTGAGGATTTCCTTGCCTTCCACGCTCACGTGCAGCTCTTGAATTTCTAACGTCTGACGTTCCATGCGTCGTGCTCCTTAAAACCGAGTTCGAGGCAAGTATAATCCAAGACGTAATTTTGTCAAGAAATATCTTCCAAATTATTTCCTCATTGCCAGATTAAGAAAATTGGACACGGATTGACACGGATTTTCCCTAACCTGGACAAGCCAGAACCAAAAAGGAAATTCACCACAGAGGCACAGAGAACACAGAGAAAGACAGAAAAAACTCTGCGCCCCCCGCGTCTCTGCGGGCATAAGGGCAAAAGCCGCACTTACACTGCTCCCAGCCCCCGTCTCGGGGGCGTCCCCAGGGCCAGTTTTCTCGTCAACTCGCCCCCGGGGACGGGGGCTTAGAGCGTTTGGGAAGAAAGGTGTTACTTCTGCCATAGTGCCTCTGTGGTGAACTTCTGGTTCTTTGTGCCAGGATTTGATTGATCAGGTACTAAATTGCGCAATCACCACCTCAGACTATAATCATCGTAGATGTAGG
>JAUWHU010000156.1 GCA_030605705.1 Thermoflexia bacterium
GGCGCTGCCAGTTCGGTCGAAATCGGTATATCGCCGCTTTGGACGACGGTTGACAAACCCGTGTACAGCCCCAGGTAATAGATCCGGACATACATCAGCCGGCCCCGCGCCTCGGTGGGATCGCTCACGTCGTCGAAGTCATGCTCGTAGCGGTGGCCTAATTCATCCCAATACTCTTCGATGGGGTAAGCTTCCCATTCGCCATCCCGGTAGCGATAGGGCGCCCATTTGACCGTGGCCGCCGTCTGCACGGGCAGGCCGCCGCCGGCGTCCAGGTCCACAGTGAGTTGTTGCCCTTCCCACGTGAATGTGCCATCGGCGTCACCGGCATCCAGGTTGGTGGCGCGGTAGCTCTCTTCGCGGACGAAGAGGAGCGTGGGGCTGACGGGAGTGTGCGGAGTGAACTCGTCCAGTACGGCCGGCGTGGTGGTCATGGCGATGGTCGCCAGTGCTTCGTCCTGGTGGGTGTAGGTAGCAATCGTCATGCCCAGCGTGTTGGTGATCCCCCAGTGCTCGGTAATGGTCGCCGTGTTGGTGAGCGCAAAGCGGCGGTAGAGTTCGGCCACGGTGATGTCGCGTTCGCTGTCCCCATCCAAATCCCGCCCGGCTAAGAAGGTGTGATCCAGCGCGTATGTCAATTTCATGAGCGCTCCGTCGTCGTCGAGGTCGGCGTCCGAGGCGGGATCCTCGTAGATGACGCCAACGTCCACGTCGTGATTCTCGCGCACGTTCAGGCCGGTCAGGTACCACTCATCGTTGTAGGTGTGGATGACCTGCACTTTATTATGCTCGCTGTACGACTGGCACTCCTTGCTGAAATCCTCTTCGCCGTCACCGTCCGTGTCTCCCAGACTGTAACTCTCGCACTCATCCACCAGAGCCTGGACGGCCCACACCAAACGCACCTGCTGCGCGTCTCCCCAACCCCCCTCGGTCCCCCCAGGTAGGGGGGAGGATGGCAGGTAGAGCATCTTACCGTAGAAGGCGACGCGCGCGCCGCTGTCATTCTCAGTGGCTAACTGCAGCGGCACGTAGGCAGCCTTCTCCGCACCATCCCCCTGGAAATCCTGGACATAGATGCCGTATTGACTTTCCAACGTACTCGTGGGGGGCAGATTGTCGTACAGGCCGCTGATGCGAATTTCCAACATCGGGAGCAGTTTGAGGTCGCCGTTAGCGTCGGACGGACTGTCATTGTCAAGCACGTCGGCGAAAGTGGCCCCATCGTCGTCCTGTATCTGGCCCTGCCGGTCACCGTCGGGCCAATCGAGCACGTTGTAGGCGTACCAGAGGTGATCGGGGTTGGTCGGTCGCAACTGGAACTCGACGTAGGTGGGTTTGCCGGGCGTCAAGTTATCTACGATCAGTGAAAAGGGATTGGCGTCGCTGAAAGGAGATTCGCCCCTGGTGGTCTTGTAAGGCGATAGGTCCAGGTTGTCGGGCACGCCATCGCCATCGTTATCGTCATCGAAGAGGTCGGGGACGCCATCGCCGTCGGTGTCGTCAGGGATGCCGTCCTCATCCTGATCGAGAAACCACTCGCGCCCATCACCAATGCCATCCTTGTTGGTATCCATCTCCTGCGGGTCAGTGTACCACATTTGACCACTGCCAACCGGATACTCAAATCCCTCAACCTCCAGCGTGTCGGTGATGAGATCGTCGTCGTAGTCTGGATCATACGCGTCAAGGCCCAGTAGTTCCTCCTGGTGGTCGGTGAGGCCGTCGGAGTCGGAGTCGGCGCCATCATCTGACGCGAGCACGATGGCGTCTGGTACCAATGGCGCGGGAGAGGAGGTTTGTTGCGTGTCGTGTATTGCGCGGGTAAGTTGTGCGAGACGGAGTGGCTCGGCGTGTGGGTTGAAATCGTTCTCCGTCTGCAGCTCGCGCAGCGTGCGGGTCATCTCACTCTCTTGTGCTCGCTGCTCCTGCTCCTGTGTGCGGGCTGCTTGTCGCTCGACGAAATCCGCCGCCTGCAGGCTCTGCAACAGCGGCGTGCTGACCATCGAGGCAATAATTACCAACACAGTTGCCACGTACAGCTTCTTCGAGCGACTGTAAGCGATAAGGACGGCGACAAGAGCCAGCGTGTTGGCAAAAAGCGCCATCTGCCGGAGTGTGGCGGGGGATAAGTGTTTGAGAGTGAACGCGGGGGTGCGGGAGAGAGACGAGTGCTCGAAATCGGAGAAATTCACCGTGATATCGGCCTCAACTCGATGAGCGTCGGCGCGCTCAGGAAATTCCAGGTGGATGATCTGGCGCAGCGGCAGGCCATTTCCACCAACCCATAATTCCCCTGTGCCGCTCATCTCGGCGTACTGGCGCGGCAGGTCCAGTTCCAGGCCGGGCGGGAGCTCGCCCTTCTCGGTCAAGTGTTGCTCGAGTTGGTCGCGCAGGTAGGCGGCGTAGGAGCGCCCATCCACGCGGAAAGTGTAGCGGGTAAATTGAATTGCGAATTGCGAATTGCGAATTGCAGATTGCGGTTCACCATTCGCTATTTGCCTGGTTTCAGTGCCCTGGTTGACAATGTCCTTCGCCGCTGCCAGGTAAGCCATGAAATCGCCCTCGGGGGCGAAGAGGCCGGTGAAGTCATTGATCTCCTCCCACGAGCCGGCGCCCCGGCGAGCGAAAGCCTGATCGCCCTCGACCTTGACCTCGACGCCGCTCTGGGCGTTCAGGACGCTGCCGCCCTGAGACCAGAGGGTGAAGTCAAGCGCGCGCGCAGGCAGATTCGTTTGTCCCTCGATGTGCAGCGCGTCCTGCCGGCTTGAGCGGCCGACATTGGTCACGGTGGGTAGCGGGATGGTGTTCTGCACGATGTCGGCGGTGAAGTGATACGCGCCGGATTGGCGAGCACGCTTCCAGGCAGCCTCCAGACCACCGCGCGGCCCGGCAGAGGTGATAGTGGGGTTCAGCAGGAGAAAAGACAAGGAGAGCACACACAGCGCAGCAAATAGCAAAGCGAGAGGATGCGTGAGGGAATGCAAACGTTTCATCTTTGGACTCCTTACTTGGCTTGCCGATAGAAAGCCATGCAAGCGTTCAGAAAAGGGAACCATTGCACACACCCGACGGCACCGGACTGTGCAAGA
>JAUWHU010000468.1 GCA_030605705.1 Thermoflexia bacterium
CAACGCGGTCCGGCACGATCCGGCGCTGGCTCCCGGCGGGGAGGCGACGTTTGTCACGGTGGGCGGTCTCGCCCGGCGGATGGTGGATCTCTTCTGGCCGCTGGTCGCCGAGGAAGCGGGTTTCGCGCATCCAGAGGAGCACCCCATCTTCCTCACGTTGGAGACGGCGCAGTATTTCATGGCGCGCACTGTCGCTCCGCTGCTGGATCAAGGCTACTTCGAGTCCCTCACCATTGACCGCAACCGCCTCTACAGCCAGATCATTGATAATCTCAATAAGGCCGCCGTCGTGGGTTTCTCGCACACCGAGATCGCCGCCCGGCTCAAGGCTGCGTGGACAGGGGATAAGAGCCAGTTGCGTATCTACGACGAGGCGCAGGAGTGCGCCGCGAGCTTTCGCCGGACGTGCCTGGAGCACAATCTCCTCGATTTTTCCCTCCAGCTGGATATTTTCGTCCGTTACCTCTGGCCCGAGCCGCTTTGCCGCGATCATCTCCTGGAGCGCGGCGCTTACCTCATCGTCGAGAACGTCGAGGAGGATACGCCCGTCGCCCACGATTTGCTGCGCGACTGGCTGCCGAGCACCGCTTCTGCGTTGGTCATCTACGACGAAGAGGCCGGTCATCGCAGTTTCCTCGGCGCGGATCCTGAAGGCGCGCTTCTCCTGGCGGATTTGTGCGACGAGCGTGTCGCGCTCACCGATTCCTTGGTGATGTCGCCGCCCGTGGCAGCTTTAGGATGGGAGCTGGCCTGTGCAGTGGGTAAGGAGGTCTCTACTAGTAGCCCAGGGGAAAACCGGCCTTCCCCTGCCGCGTTACCTTTGCACTACGAGGTTCACCGTTATCACCCAGAGATGTTGGATTGGGTGGCCGAGGCTATCGCCGGGTTGGTACACAATGAAGGGGTGTCGCCGGCGGAGATCGTCGTGCTCGCGCCTTTTCTCACCGATGTGTTGCGTTTTTCGCTGGCCCACCGGTTGGAACGGCTGGACGTGCCCGCGCGGTCGCACCGGCCCTCGCGCGCGTTGCGCGATGAACCCGCCGCGCAATGTTTGCTCACGCTGACGGCGCTGGCGCATCCCGCATGGCATCTTTCGCCCTCCCGCTACGATGTGGCTTACGCTCTGGTGCAGGCTATCGCCGGCCTGGATTTGGTGCGGGCGCAGCTCCTGGCGAAAATTCTTTACCGTGTGAAGGACGGCGCGCCTGCGCTGCTGGCCTTCGATGGTCTCAAGACGGAGGTGCAGCAGCGCATCACTTACGTGTTGGGCAATCGCTACGAGTCGCTGCGGATATGGCTTCAGGCTTATGCCGGCGCGCCTGCCCCGGAGTTAGATCATTTCCTCAGCCAGCTGTTCGGCGAGTTGCTCTCCCAACCCGGTTTTGGTTTTTACCGTGATTACGACGCGGGCCGCGTCGCCGCGAATCTCATCGAATCGGTGCGGAAGTTCCGGCAGATTGCGGCCGGCCCCGAGGGGGGGCGCGCGGGTAAGAATTTTACCACAGAGAACACAGAGAACACAGAGAACACAGAGAACACAGAGAACACAGAGAGAAACAAGAAAACTCTGTGCCCTCCGTGTCTCTCTCTTGGTTCTGGCTTATCCAGGTTAGGGCAGGAGTACGTTGAGATGGTGCAGGCGGGCGTCGTCGCGGCGCAATATATCCGCAACTGGCAGGCCGGCCCGGATGAGGCGGTGCTTTTGGCTCCGGCGTACACTTTTCTCATGCGCAACCGGCCGGTGGATTACCAGTTCTGGCTCAATGTCGGGGGGCGCGGGTGGTGGGAGCGATTGTACCAGCCGCTCACGCATCCTTACGTTCTCAGCCGTCACTGGCCGGCCGGAACGCTGTGGATGGACTCGGACGAGATGGCGTTTCGGGAGGCGTCGCTGTATCGCCTCACCCAGGGATTGGTCCACCGCTGCCGCAAGGGGGTCTTCTTGGGCTTGAGCGAGCTCGGGGAGCAGGGGTACGAGCAGACGGGGCCGTTGTTGAAGGCGGTGCAGCGGGTGTTAAGAGTTAGGAGTTGAAAGTTGCAAGTTGAAAGTTAGAGGTCAAACGTAAAACGTCAAACGTCAAAAGACTCTTTCTCAAGATTCCTCTGACGTTTGACGTTTGACGCATGATTGAAAGGATTCCATGTTCCAACCACGACCTAAGCAACGAGCTGTGCTCGCTTACACCCAGGGCAAGCTGGGTGTCTCTGCTGTGCCGGGAAGCGGCAAGACGTGGACGCTCTCGCTGCTGGCAGCGCAGATTGTCGCTGAAGGGCAGCTGGGTGACGAGCAGGAGGTCCTGATCGTGACGTTGGTCAACGCCGCGGTGAGCAATTTCGCCGGACGGGTGGGGCGCTTCATCCAGGAGCGGGGCTTGCTGCCCAACCTCGGCTATCGCGTGCGGACGCTCCACGGTCTCTGCCACGACATCGTGCGCGAGCGGCCTGCGCTGGCCGGTCTCTCCGACGATTTCCAGATCATTGACGAGCGGGCGGCGACGGAGATTTTGCGTGATGCGGCGCAAGCCTGGGCGCGCGGCCATCCACACGCCGCCGATGATTTCCTGGCCCCCGACCTGGAGGAGCGCAAGGTCGAATGGCTCCGCCGTGGGCAGTGGCCCGATCTGGTGGTGCGGATCGCGTCGAGTTTCATCAGACAGGCGAAGGACCTGCGCCTCACGCCCGCCGAACTGCGTTACCATCTCGATAATTTCCCCGA
>JAUWHU010000167.1 GCA_030605705.1 Thermoflexia bacterium
TCGCCTGCTGCGCGTCGCGCTGCGGGTGAGCGAGGTACAAGCCTACTTAGGCGTCAATCGCTACCAGGACATCCTGTGGTTCAACCAGGAATCCTTCGAGATGTTCCTCTGGTGGCTCATGCTCCTGGTCACGGTAGAGACATTGGCAGATGAAAAAGCCGCTGTCGTCGAGACGTTGGTGGCGCAGTGCGCCCTGATCGAGCGACTGCGGGAGGCCGAGGCAGCCTCCGGCTACCAGGTCATGAGATTGTTAGAGGCCGCGCTGTAGCAACTTACCAAAGCACAAATGGGCATGGGCGTAACTGAGGATTCAGTCACGCCCTCTGGTGGATTTGATTCTTTGACAATAGGAGAAATAAAATAATGCCTAATACAACAGAACCCGTCACTTTACCTCTCACCATAAACGAGACAAGCGAAATCTACCGCACGGAAATTCCTATAGGACATGAAAAAACATGCAGCTGTAAATCCAACCACTTGAATTGCATGACGGCTAAAGAGTGGGTAAAGAGCCAAATTGGTGTCTGGCAATTCAATTATGGGAAACAAGACATTAGAGATAAAACTTTACACCCCGCAACTTTTCCGATTTCGTTGGCTAAGAGAATTATCGAATTGTTTACCCACGAAGGAGAATTAGTCCTTGATCCTTTTGTTGGCAGTGGCACGACGCTGGCAGCTGCAAGAGATCTAAACCGCAATGCAGTTGGCTTTGACCTTCAAGAGAAATATATTGAACTCTGCAAAGAGCGTCTCTTGACTGCTAATCTATTCAATCAAGCACAACAAATAGCAATATGCGATGATGCTATCAACATTGATCAATATTTGGGACCAGAAACTGTCGGCTTAATTTGGACCTCGCCTCCTTATGCCAATTTACTAAACCGCAAGCGAAAAAATAAATCACGGCGGGGCGACAAACGCAAGAACGAGCAATACGATAAAGTGGAACAATACTCACAAGATCCACGTGATTTGGGAACCATGTCTATTGAAACTTACACAAAAACAATGGGCGATATCTATGAACACTTATTACCGCTCTTGAAGCCGAAAGCCCATTGTGTTATCAATGTACCTGATATGTGGTGGAACAATAGAAGAATAACAATTCACGTTTCGCTTATCGAGGAATTACGCCGACGAGGATATGAACTGCGAAATACTATTATTTGGGACCGCACTAACATTGTAAATCGAGTGGGAATTTTTGGTTGGCCCTCGAATTACATAACAATGGGAACAACCTTCGAGTATCTTCTTGATTTTTGGCGTCCACCATCAAAAGCAAAATAATCCAAGAATCTTTATGGCGCTGTGAAACGACAAAGAAACCAACTCTCTCAACATAAACAGCTTCGCCTGATATTGGAAGAGCAAACCATCTACCGGATTGAAAATGCTCCTGTCAAAAAAGAAAACCCTATGAAAACCTATACAAAAGAGTCTTTGATTGAAGAGCTTCGTAAAATACGAGATAGAGGTTGGATACCCAATGCTCGGCCTGGAAATCCTGGTGGAATCGGGAATACCCTGGAAGATTTATTGGGTATCGAAGAAAATAACCTCCCGATACTCAACGCCGCTGAGTGGGAATTGAAATGCCAAAGAGCAAACACAACATCACTGGTCACACTTTTTCACATGGAACCCTCTCCCAGGGCATTGAAATTCGTTCCCAGGGTGTTTTCACCACTCTATGGATGGCCACACCAGGAAGCCGGGGACAAATATGGCCCGGATGAAATGAGCTTTCGACAAACAATCAATGGAATAGAAAGGAGCGACAGAGGATTCAAAGTTGTAGTAGACCGAGCCGAACGTAAAATACTCATATCCTTTGATGCAAATGCAGTGACCTCACGACACTCAGACTGGCTAAAATCTGTTTCGGAGCGTGTGGGGCTAGGCGATCTTGACCCACAACCCTACTGGGGATTTGACGACTTGCGTAACAAAGCTGGCACAAAGCTTTTAAACTGTTTCTACGTCCAAGCTAAGGTCAAAAAAGATGAAGGACAAGAGTTCTTCGCCTACTCTGACATTCTGATGCTTCAAGGTTTCAGTTTAGATGGTCTATTATCAGGAATAGAACAAGGTTACGTGTACATTGATTTCGATGCGCGGACAGGACATAATCATGGCACTAAATTTAGACTCCGCCGGAATAAGCTGCCCACTTTATATGACAAGATAACAACAATTTAACCCATATTTCCCGTTTCAATGAGCGCACAGGCCCAACAAGATTTGGCCTCTCATCAAGACGCTATTGATCACTGGTTTACCATCGAAGATGTGCTCAACCGCGAGAGCACGCGGCGAGAGATATACAAACTCCTCGACATCTGAAGTAAACCCGGCTGGCGGCAACTACTCCCCGATGATCTTCACCAGGACGCGCTTCCTGCGCCGCCCATCGAATTCCCCGTAGAAGATCTGCTCCCACGGGCCAAAGTCCAGCCGCCCGTTAGTGACGGCGACGACGACTTCGCGCCCCATGACCTGGCGCTTGAGGTGCGCATCGGCGTTGTCCTCGCCGGTACGATTGTGCTGGTAGCGGCTGATGGGAGCGTGAGGAGCCAGCAGCTCCAGCCACTCCTCGTAATCCTGGTGCAGGCCGGGCTCATCGTCATTGATGAACACAGACGCGGTGATGTGCATGGCGTTGACCAGAACCAGCCCCTCCCGGATGCCGCTTTCGCGCAGGCAGGCCATTACCTGCGGCGTGATGTTGATGAAGTCCCTGCGCTGCGGCGTGTTGAACCAAAGTTCCTGGCGATAGCTTTTCATCGAGTTTCCCCTTGACCCAGTACTTCGTGAATGCGTTGCACCAATTCCTCAGGGAGGAAAGGCTTGGTCAGATAGGCGTCCACCTTGGCGATCTGCTGGGCCATCACGCGGTCCTTACTCCCTGCTCTGACCGTGACGATAATCACCGGGATATCTTTCGTGGCCTCATCGGCCTTCATCTGCCAGTAGACTTCCCAACCGTTCACATCCGGCATCATCAAGTCAAGCAGGACTAAGTCCGGTCTGAGCTCACGCACCGCTTCAATTCCCCCACGTCCCCCTTGAACACCAACGAAGTTGAAGCCCTCGCGTTTCAGGATGAGTTCAATGAGGTCAAGTATCCCCGGTTCATCGTCAATACAGATGATAGTTTTTAACTTTTCCACCATGGGTTGTCCCTCCTTGCTGCCCGGAAGCGTGTTAGCCACAGTCTCCTAACACCTGACGTGCTCTCTGTACCAGATCGTTTGGGGTAAAGGGCTTGGTCACGTAGTCGGCGACTTGAGCGCCCTGTAATGCCAGCCGCTTATCCCACTCGGCATCTCTCACGGTGAGGATCATTATCGGGATGTGTCGCAGTTTCACATCACTTTTCACACGGGCGTAAACCTCCCAGCCGTTCATGTCCGGCATCATGATGTCGAGTAAGATCAAGTCGGGCTTGAGCGTCTGGGCGGTACGCAAGCCGGCACGTCCGCCGAAGGCGCCCACCCAGTGGTACCCTTCCAGTTCAAAAATGATCTGGAGCAGATCAAGGACGTCGCGGTCATCCTCAATACAGAGCACCGTCTGCTTACCTTTGGTCCTGTTCAACACTTGATTTTCCGCCATGATGATCACTTTCTTCATATCGCCTTCTAAAGCGGTGTGTGATCTTTCGCGGGAAGTGATCCGGCTACTGCCCAGTACACAGAGCATAAAAACCCCTGGCGTCCATAAACGCCAGGGGTCAAGTGAGACACTATTGTACCGGGTACCAGGGTCAGGAGACAGCTTCAACATCGAAGGCGTATCCTTCTCCCCAAACTATGTGGAGATAGCAAGGGAATCTAAAATTCTCCTCAATCTTCTGGCGCGAGCGATAGATATGTTGTTTGACCATATCGAGGTCTCCAAATTATGTCTGAGTCTACCCTCAATATATCACATAGCGAGAAGCATGTCAATGCCTCCAGGCAAAAGGAGAATGCGTCAAACGGCAAATATCAACTATCGTCAGCTGCCCATTCGGGCCAATTCCTCCGCGATCACGCTCTCATCCAGCTTCTTGAAGAGCGGCCGGGGCTTCTGCAGCGGGCGGCCCGCCGGCAGAAGCTCGAATTCCCAGCGACCAACGGCCTCGCGGGCGTCATAGCGCAGCACGTCATGCTTGCCTCGCGCGCCCTCACCAACCTCGGTGATAGTTTGCTCTCCAAACAAGGAAGTGGTGTACCCCAGCATCTCGTGTACCCGCTGCGCCGAGAAGGGCAGGAAGGGGGACAACAGCACCCTCAAGGCATTTATCGCCTGCAAGGCCACGTAGAGGCTGGTCCCGGCGGCGACGCGATCCTCCTTGAGTTGTTTCCAGGGCGACTTGACCTCCAGGTAGCGGTTGGCCTCGCGGGCCAGGCCCAACGCCGTGCTCAAGGCTGCGCGGAACTGCACAGCGGCTAAGTGTGCGCCCACCGTCTCAAAAGCGACCTCGGCTTTGTCCAATAGAGCGTGGTCAACGTCACCGAGCGCGCCCGGCTCCGGCACCGCGTCGAAGTGCTTAGCGGTGAAGGAAAGCACTCGGTTCACCAGGTTCCCCCAGACACCCACCAGCTCGCTGTTGTTCCGCTGAACGAAGTCCTGCCAGGAGAAATCACTGTCACTCGTCTCCGGCATCACGGAGGTGATGTAGAAACGTATCGCATCGGGATCGTAACGGGAGAGCAGATCCGGTATCCAGATCGCCCAGTTGCGGCTCTTGGAAGCCTGCGCCCCCTGGATATTCATAAATTCGTTGGCGGGCACGTCGTAGGGCAGATTCAAGCGCCGCTCGTCCTCGTAAATCCGCTCCAGTCCGAGCAGTTCGGCCGGCCAGATGAGCGTGTGGAAGGGGATGTTATCCTTGCCGATGAAGTAATAGGTCAGCGCGTCCGGCTCGTACCACCACGCCTTCCAGGCCTCCGGCTCGCCGACGAGCTCAGCCCACTCGATGCTGGCCGAAAGGTAACCAATCACGGCCTCGAACCAGACGTAGAGACACTTACCCGCGTACCCCTCCAGCGGCACGGGGATGCCCCAGGCAATATCGCGGGTGATGGGCCGTTCCCGCAGCCCGCCCTTCACGTAATTACGAGAGAAGCTGAGAACATTGGGTCGCCAGTGCTCCTTATCATCCGCCAGAAAAGCCAGCACCTGAGTTTCCAGTTTGGGCAAATCGAGGAAGAAATGTTCCGTCTCCCGGATCACAGGCGTCGCGCCATCAATTTTACAACGGGGATTGATCAATTCTAGCGCGTCCAACATGCGACCACAGTTATCGCACTGATCGCCGCGCGCCTCGGTGTAATCGCAATAGGGGCAGGCCCCCTCGATGTAACGGTCGGGCAAGTACCGCTGCCGCGTCTCAGAGTAAAACTGCTTTTGGCGCCGGAGGTGCAGGTAGCCACATTCCAGGAGGCGCGAGAAGATATCTTGCGCTACGCGATGGTGATTAGGCGTATCGGTGTGAGTGAACAGGTCGTAGGAAATGCCAATCTCTTGCTGCGTTTCCAGAAAGCGCGCGTGGTAGCGTTCAAAGATCTCGCGCGGCGTTACCCCTTCCTGCTCGGCGTGTACGGTGATGGGGGTGCCGTGGGAATCGGACCCGGAGACCATCAAGACATCGTTACCTGTCAGCCGGTGGTAGCGCGCGAAAATATCGGCGGGAAGATAAGCTCCCGCCAGATGCCCCACGTGAAGATCGCCGTTCGCATAAGGCCAGGCCACTGCAACCAAGATTTTCTTGTTCACGATATCGCTCCTTGCAATTGAGGTTCTTGAGTCTACTGAAAAAACCAAGAAATTCACCACGGAGGCACGGAGAGCACAGAGAAAGACAGAAAAAACTCTGCGCCCTCCGCGTCTCTGCGTTGAAATTCTTGCTTTTTGTGCCAGGATTTGATTGATAAAGTATTAATGAAAATATTCCTGCGCCGCACACAAAAAAAACGCCAGCGAGGCTGGCGGATGATGGCCGTGTCCCGTGCATGACGGGCCTGGTCGTCAGGATCTCTCGCACTCCCGACGCCACGGCCGGCCACACATTGTCATCTTGGTTTTACGGGTATAGCTCATCCAACAGTTCCGCCTTTACCTCGAAAATAACCATACAAACCAGCTCGGGCCGATCCCTTCGCGGACTCAGGGCAGGCTTACTGACCGTGCCCGTTGACCTCTGCTTAATAAAGATAATCTCTCAGGTCCCGGCTACGGCTGGGATGGCGCAGGCGTCGCAACGCCTGCCCTTCGATCTGACGGATACGCTCGCGGGTGAGACCAAACTTCTGCCCCACCTCTTCCAACGTATAGCTCCGCCCATTCTGCAAGCCGAAACGCATCCGCAAGATACGCACCTCACGCGGGTTGAGCGACGTGAGGATTTCCTCCAGCCGTGCCCGTAGCATCTCCTGGTACGTAGTGTCCGGTGGCGTCGGTGTGTGTTCATCCTCAATGAAGTTGCTCAGTTCGCTGTCCTCATTCTCGCCTACGGGGCGCTCCAGGCTCAACGGTTGCCAGGAAACCCGCATCATCCACTGGACCTTGCGCGGTTCCAGGTCCAACTCCTGTGCCAGTTCCTCCGGGGTCGGACGCACGCCGCACTCCTGCTCGATCTCTTGAGCACGGCGGTAAAGCCGGCGAATACGATCGCTCATGTGTACCGGTACGCGAATAGTACGGCCTTGATCGGCGATGGCGCGGGTGATGGTCTGTCGAATCCACCAGGTGGCATAGGTGCTGAAACGATAGCCGCGCCGGTACTCGAACTTCTCCACGGCCTTCATCAATCCCAGGTTGCCTTCCTGGATCAAGTCCAGAAATGGCACGCCCCGGCCGACATACTTCTTGGCAATGCTCACCACCAGGCGGGTATTAGCGCGAATGAGGTGATCGCGGGCGCTCAAGCCCGAGTCAATCAGCTGTTGTAAGCAGACCGCCTCCTCAAGATTATGCCCATTGTTTTTAAGCAAGGTATCGGCTTCGCGACCCCGCTCGATTTTCTGGGCCAGGTCAACCTCTTCCTTGTTGGAAAGGAGCGGTACGCGAGCCATCTCCCGCAGGTACAGCGCGACGGAGTCATCCACCCCGATCTCATCTAAGCTGTAGGATTCTTCTTCCCAGGGGTTTTCGGCTTCCTCCGGCGCCTCTTTCTCAACAGCTGCCGGCAGCGCGCTCTCCTCCTCCTGGTCGCCCAATTCAAGAGCAATCCCGGCTTTACGTAGCTCCGCCAGTACTCGCCCCAACACCTCTTCATCTTCCAACACATCGGCGCCCAGGACTTCCAGAACATCTTCAACGGTAACGTACCCCTGGACCTCGGCCTTTTCCAAAAGCTCAGCAACAACGTCCATAGGACTCCTCACTGTATCAACGTCCCCCACGAACATGTCACGCCCTCTCATCCAACAAGGATCGCAACGTCTCCCACCGGGGGTCTATCGGCTCCACAGCCTCACAGGCACATTCGCCCCGGTTTAAATTTCCACCGCACTGCGGACACAGACCTCGACAATCCGGCGAACAAATGGGATTTATCAGCAGCCCTAACCAGGCGTACTCACGAATCAAGGGGGAAAAATCGGCCCAGCCGTCTTTTGACATACGGACAGGGCGCTCAACGGTCACATCTGCACCGGGAAGATCAATAACATCTTCCAACTCAAGCGCAACCGGTTCAAAGAAAGTTTCCAAACAACGAGTACACTCGGTTTTCACCGAGGTCTCCAGGTTCCCTGCAGCCAGAACACCATCAGCCACCCGGGTTAATTGCAGATCACCCCTAAGATAAGCCAAATGCAAATCGTCAATTTTTAGGGTGCTTAGATCCAGGGTGATCGTTTCTTGTTGCCCTACTTCAGCATGGATTAAAGAAATAAGGTTTAATCTCACCATACTTATGACCCCATGAACACTGCCATTATAACATAGGAGTGGGTTTACGTCAAGGATTTTTAGCCTTTTATCGTATAAATTCCCCCTCCCTAAAAAAAGGGGCTAATTTTAACGCAGACGTAGTATGGGCAAGCAGTGCCCATAACGCAAAGGCGCAGAGATTCTTGAATGCTGCTTCAATATTTTTGAAAATCGAGACCTTTGATTAAACAAGTCTTGATCTACCATTTAATTTTCTGGCTCTACGCAGATTTATGGGGTAAAAACAAAGCTGTCCTTATTTTACGCGCCCTTTTGGCCTAAAAATGGGTCGCCAGCCTCGTTACCAGACATATTTTGGGCGACCAAGTGGAGCAAAATCTCGCCGTGTCCCACTAATCTGTGTAGACCCAATTTTCTTTGCGTCTCTGCGTCTCTGCGCCTCTACGTTGCAGCCTTTGGTTCTTTCAGTAGACTCATAAAGTCCCTGCGGCGCAGGGCTGCTCAAGATAGCAGAATCCTGGCTACCCGGGGAGGAGCGCCGCGTTC